>CAZLLI010000010.1:0-47092 GCA_964560355.1 uncultured bacterium
GCCACTTGATCATCGCCGGACGCGAGGTCCCGCTCGACAACATGCACGAGAGTCTGTACGAGAAGTACCGCGGGCGCCCGCGCCCCGAGCCGAGCGGCGCAGTAGGAGCGCATCGGTAACACACCGCCCGTCAAGCGCCGTGAAAGAAAGAGCCCGGCCACCGTTGTGGTGACCGGGCTCTTCGCTTTTGCACGCGCTGCTCGGCTACTTTAGCAGCAGCATCTTTCTCGAATCGGTGAACTTCCCAGCCGTCAGGCGATAGAAGTACACGCCGGAACCGACCGCATTGCCCGCCGAGTCGCGGCCGTCCCACGTCACTTCGTGGGAACCGCGCGGCTGCACACCGTCGACCAGCATGCGGACCAGGCTGCCGTCCGCCGCGTAGATCGCCAGTCCGACGCGCTCGCTCGCCGGCAGCGAGAAGCGAATCGTCGTGGTCGGGTTGAACGGGTTGGGGATGTTCTGCGACAGCTCGATGCCCTGGTTCGGCATCTTCACGTCGGCCGCCGGCGAGAAGAACTCGCCGTCGTTGTCGATGACGCTGATCTTGTAGCTGTACGAACGACCCGGGAGCGCCGTCTCGTCGACGTACGAGAAGTCGCCGCCCCGCGGCGCGGACAGCGTCGCGATGCCCTTGAAGGCTTCGCTCGCGCCGTCGGCGCGGTACACCACGACGAAGTTCGCGTTACCCAAGGTGGACGAGAAGCGCGCGCGCAACTGCACGCCCGCGTCGGTCGCCTTGGCGTCGAACATCGAGATGGCGACGCTGACCGGCAACTCGCACGTCGGCAGCCAGCCGATGTCGCTGAACGCCGACAACGTGAGGTCGACGTTGCGCGACAGGTCGTTGTTGATTGCCGGCTCCATCAGCAGGTTGGGGAGCGCGCTCACGTCGAAGTGCGAGATCGACGAGCCGTTTTCGTACGGGTTGGGGGCGTACAGCTTCACGCGACCGGCGGCGTCGGCGCCCGCCAGCACGGACGGATCCGGGCCGAGGGTGACGTTCACGGTGCCCGCGAGCAGCGCGGCCTTGAGGTCGTTGCCGGCCGTGAGCGTGACGCTGACCACCGGAATGGTGATGGTCGGGTCGGTGCCGCCCAGACCCGGAGGCGTCGTGCCGGCGACGTTGTTCGCGATCACGACCGCGATCGCCCCCGCCGCCTGCGCGGCGGCGGCCTTGAGCGTGAACGCGCACACGCCGCGGTCGATGAGTACGACCTTGCCCACGAGTGCCGCGCCGTTGACGATGGTCTCGCAACCGTCGCTGGTCGGAGCAAGGTTGTCTTCGATCAGGACGAGGTCACCGGTGATGTTGAACGACGCGGGGCCGAACGACGCCGTGCCGGTGACGTACTTCAACTGCGCGGGCGGCGAGCCCGCATTGACGAACAGCGTCGGCGTCGGGCCGAGCACTTCGCCCGACTTGCTCGTGACGCACGGGCCGTTCCACACCACGTTGCCGGTGTTGATGGCCGACGCCGCACGCTGCGCCTGGGTCATGGTGTCCCAGGTGAGGCCGAGCGTGTTGTCTCGAATGTAGCGCTCGAAACGGTCGGGGATGCCGCCCGATTCGGCGCCGCTCGAGCCCACCAGCGTGCTGAATCCGAGGCCGTGACCCATCTCGTGCAGCACCACCGGCAACAACTCGATGTTGGTGCCTTCGTTGCCGTCGAAACCGTAGTACCAGCCGCGGCCGCCCAGACACCCGACGCTGCCGTTGAGGTTGCTATTGAAGGTCGCGTTGATGTCGTGGTTGTTCGCGTTCGGGGCCGGATTCAGGTCAACGCCGCCGAGCTTGTTCGCCAGCGCGACGTGGTACCATGTGTTGACGAGCGGTGCGCCCACGAAGTTCGCGTACACCTGCGACGGGCCCGCCGAGCCCAGCACGGCCGAGTTCGCATTGCACGTCAGCGGGTTGAACTGCGAACGAATGATGATCGTCACCGAGCTGGGGAGCAGCGCGCCCCAAATGTTGGCGGCTTCCTGGAACACGTTCAGGCGCTGTTGGCCGACCGTGGTGCCGGGGTTACCGCCTACCGGCGCGGCGGGCGTCGCATCGTTGAATCCTTCACCCGCGCCGTCCGCATTGAGAATCGTAATCGTCGCCGCGTCGGCGACGGCAAAACCGAACATCGCAAGGATCATCGTCAATACCAGGAGGCGTCGCATTACTTGACCTCCGGTACGTTCGGGTTGACCTTGGTGTCGGTGATCACGTTCTCCACCGTCGAAACGTTCTCGGTGCAGATCGTGACCTTGCCGTTCTCGTCGATGCGTGCGACCGATACGTTTTGGAATCGGCCCTGGAGATCCATCGACAGGGTTCCGTCCGCGCTCCGCACGACCGACAAGCCTTCGTCGTCGCGGCGCAGCGCGTTCTGCGTGTCGGCGTCGAGATCGATGTCACCCGCGGGCGCCACGCCCACCGTGAGCTCGCCGGTCTCCGGGTCCAAATAGGCCTTCATGCCGGCCGAACCCGGGGCCAATTGCTCTTGGGATGGCGCGGAAATCGCGGTGTGGGAACTGTGGCTCGGCAGCAGCAACGCGACTGCGGCCGCGCCCAGCATTAGAATGGTACTTCCTACCCGTTGCCAGTTTTTCATGGCACTCCCTTTCGTTCCGGTTGGTAGTGAAACGGGTACTGACCACAAAGTGAGGTGGTGAAATTATAGCATAAGCTTGTCTAATGTGGACGCGTGTTCTCGGCATCCGAATGGATGGAAAACTATGCACAAGAGAACTCGTTCGCAACGATAGGGCCCCGCTCGCGGCGATTGTTAAGGACGGGATTGACGAGCGCAGGAGAAGCGTGCTAACACTCCCGTACGGTCGAAAGCGGCGAACACCACTAGCCGCAACCCGAACTTCCCACCGCCGCTATCGACCCCGCCCTGCCGATTACGGCTAGTCCTGCGTAGGCGTCAGGATCTCACTCGCAGTCATCGCATTCCGCGCCAAGTCGACACCTGGCAGTCGACGTGGTGAGGCGCTCGTTTTTTTTGCGGACGCGTCCGCGAAGAATGGGAGGTGCGCACTCAACACCGTTCGATTCGAAGTCTTTTTCTTCACGTCACTCTCATTAATCTGTGCCCTGAATGGAGGTGACACGGCACCCTTGCCGTGACTCATATGAAGAAGAGGTACTACTCACTGATCATCGGCGTCCTCGTCGTCGCATGCATGGCGACGGCGATCCACAACGCCGATGCCACGACGGTCAAGAAGATGACCGTCAAGGACCTGGTGATCTACGGCGACAAGATCATCGCCGGGCGCGTCACCGCCGTCAGCGACGGCTTCAACGCGCAGAACATGCCCTACACCGACGTCACCGTCGCGGTCCAGGAAAGCATCAAGGGGAACGTGACCGGGTATTACACGTTCCGCCAGTTCGGCTTGATGGCACCGCGCGAGATCAACGGCCGCACGTATCTGGGCGTTTCGCCCGACGGCTTTCCCCGCTTCAAGACCGGCGAAGACGTCGTCGTCTTCCTGTTCAAGAAAACGGGGGCCGGCTACCAGTCGGCGGCCGGGTTGATGCAGGGCAAATTCACCGTGACGGGCCGCGAGTTGTCGAACGACATCAACAACATGGGCCTGTTCGCCAACCTCAACCTCAATCCGAACCTGCTGACGCCTGATGAGCAGAAGATGGTCGCCTCGGAATCGGGGCCCGTCGACAACGAACTCTTCAAGGGCTTCGTGAAGAAGGCCGTCCAGCAGCAGTGGTTCAAGTAAAGGAGGATGACCATGCGCAAGCTATCGATCATTTTGAGCATGCTGGTCCTCCTCATGGCGACGAACGCCATGGCGTTGGGACCACTACTTGTGTACGACCCCCCCACGTCGACTCCGTACGCGTGGCCGGGTTTGGTGAATCTCTACACGGATAACGACCCGATGTTTTCCACCACCGGTCCGGTCACGAACGCCGACGCCGACGCGCGCGTCGCCGACGGCGGCGCGGCGTGGACCGGCGTCGCCACGGCGACGCTGTCCATGGCGGTGGCGGGCGACTTCGCGTCGATCGGACTGCCCGACATCAATCTCGGCAACTGGCCGAGCGTCTTGAGCACGTTCAACGGCGGCGGTTATCACATCGTCTACGACAGCGACGGTCAGATCATCGCCAACTTGGCGGGCCCGGGCGTGCTCGGTTTCTCGAGTCCGGAATGGGCCACGGGCGCTTCCATCGACGAGTCCTACGCGGTGCTCAACGGCGCCACGGTCGACCCGGGCGACACGCAGGGCCTGTGGTGGCAGGGCGTGTTCACGCACGAGATGGGTCACGGGATCAACCTGTGCCACACCCAGTTGAACGGTGCCGTCGGCTTCTTCGGCGACGACATCGGACCGGCGGGCTGCACGCCGCCGTACGCCGGATTCCCGACCATCAATCAGCTGGAGACGATGTATCCGTTCATCGACCCGTCGTACCTGACGGGATCGGGTCCGGCGCAGGGCACCGTCGAGATGCTCGACGACGTCGCGTCGCTCTCCGACATTTATCCGGAAGCGAACTGGCCCAGCGACTTCGGCACCATCGCCGGCACCATCTACATGCCGGACGGCATCTCCGAAGTTACCGGCGTCAACGTCATCGTGCGTAACGTGGCCGATCCGTTCGGCGATTGCTCGTCGATGCTCTCGGGCGCGTTCTCGCAGGGCGACGCGGGCCCGGACGGCTCGTACGCGTTCCACGGCCTCACGCCGGGGCAGACCTACGTGGTCTACGTCGACGAGATCGTGGCGGGCGGATTCAGCACGCCGCCGGTGGTTCCGCTCCCGGGACCGGAGGAGTTCTTCAACGCGACCGAATCCGGCGACGACGACACCGACGACAAGTGCGACGCCCTCGGCTTGCCGGTCGCGCAGAACCAGACCATCACCGCGGACATCATCTTCAACTTCGCGTTGGTGCTCGGTGACGACGACGCCATCGAAGTGCCGCTACCGTTCACGTTCAACCTGTGCGGCACCGACTACAATTCGGTGTGGGTCGGGTCGAACGGGTTCGTGACCTTCGGCGCCCCCAACACGGACTTCACCGAATCGGTCGCCGACCTCATGGCGGGACCGGCGCGCATCGCCGTGTTGTGGGACGACCTGAACCCGGCCGCGGGCGGTACCATCACGGCCGAGCTGGTCGGCGCCGACTTCGTCATCACGTGGGACGGCGTGCCCGAGTTCGCGACCGCGAACAGCAACACGTTCAGCCTCACGCTGCGTCCGGATAATTCGTTCAACATGGATTATCCGAGCTTCGACCTGACCGACGGGCTCGTCGGCCGTGCGCTCGGCAACGGCATCGGGAACGACCCGGGCGAAGTCGACTTGAGCGCGGCGGCGGAACCGATCTCGGGCGGCGCGGGCGACGCGGTGTACGAGATCTTCACCACCGCGGACAACGACCTCTCGGGCGACAACCTCGATTGGGATCCGTGTCAGGACTTCACCGTGGTCATCACGCCGGCGACGATGGGCACTATCTATGCCACCGACGGCGCGGCCGGCGGCGGAAACCTGTTCACGATCGATCCGCTGACGGGTGCGGCGACGTTGGTCGGCCCGACCGGCGTTCCCATGCCGGGCCTCGCGATCAACTCGACCGGCGAGATCTGGGGAACGTCGCGCCTCAACGGTGACCTCTATCGCGTCGACGCGGCGACGGGTCAGGCGTACTTCCAGACCACGACGCCGGGCATCGACTTCATCGACGGCATCGCGTTCGACGCGAGCGACGTGCTGTACGGCGTCGGATTCGATCCGCCGACGTTCCAGCTGCGAATCATCAACACGTCGAACGGTTCTACCACTCCGGTCGGGCCCACCAACGACGTGTTCGTCGGTCTCGCGTTCAATCCCAGCACCGGCGTGCTGTTCGGATCGGTGGGCGGCTTCCAGCCCGTCAACCCCGACGGCATCGCGACGATCAACAAGAACAACGGTGCTGCCACCATTATCGGGACGACGGGTCTCGGTGGTGCGACGCCGGACTTGGTGTTCGACATGCTCGGCAACATGTTCGGTACCAAGGGTGGGGGGGCGAGCGCCAACAGCAACTTCATCCTCGTCAACCAGGTCAACGGCGCGGGCGCCGTGGTCGGTCCGACCGGCTACCCCGCGATCAGCGGCCTGGCGTCGTGGGTGACGTCGCCGGTTCCGACGCTGCTGCAAGCCTTCGACGCGAAGTCGGTCGACAACGGCGTCACCCTCCAGTGGCGCGTGCACACGACCGGCAACGACCTGGTCGGCTTCCGCGTCTATCGCAAGGACGTGGCGAGCGAGTTCAAGATGGTGCACGAGTCGTACGACCCGAGCATGCGTTCGTTCTCCGACGCCTCCGTGGTGCCGGGACGTTCGTACACGTACAAGCTCGAGATCGTGTCGGACGGCGCATCGTCGTTCTTCTCGCCGGAAGTGAACGTGAAGGTTGACGCGCTCAAGCTCGCGCTCGAGCAGAACAACCCCAACCCGTTTAACCCGGTCACCATGATCGGCTACACGGTTCCGACCAAGGCCAAGGTCACGCTGCAGGTGTACGACGTGACCGGCCGCCTCGTCACGACGCTGGTCGACCAAGCTCGCGACGCGGGCCGCTATTCCGCCGAGTGGAACGGCCGCAACGCGGCCGGCGACCCGGTGGGCAGCGGCGTCTACTTCTATCGCCTGAGCGTGGGCAACAACAGCCTCACGCGGAAGATGGTGTTGCTGAAGTAGTCGTCCGGATTCGTGTGAAGGAGTACGGCCGTGGCCGGAGCGTTTGCTCCGGCCACGGTCTTTTTGTGCGCGAAGGAGTCTACTTGCGGCCTTCGAGCGAACGGCCGAGCACGCTGTGGCGCTTGCCGTAGCCGAAGTAGATGAGGAAGCCGATCGCGAGCCACACGATCAGTCGCAGCCAGTTCTCGGGCGGCAGCGAGAACATCAGCAACAGACACGTGAGAATCCCCATGATGGGGACGAAGGGGAACCACGGCGCCTTGAACGGCCGCGGCGCTTCGGGGTTGGTCCGGCGCATCACCAACACGGCCGCGCACACCATCACGAACGCGAGCAGGGTGCCGATGTTGACGAGTTCGGCGAGGATGCGCAGGGGCAGAAACGCGGCCAGCGTGCCCACGAAGATACCGGTCGCGATGGTACCCTTCCACGGGGTCTTGAACTTGCCGTGCACGTCGCCGAAGAATCCCTTGGGGACGAGGCCGTCGCGCGCCATCGCGAGCAGGATGCGCGGCTGGCTCAGCATCATGACGAGCAGCACCGACGTGATGCCGGCCATCGCGCCGAGCGAGACTAGGAATTGCGCCCACGGGAGTCCCGCCTGTCCGAACGCGGCCGACACCGGCGCGTCGACGTGAATCTGGTCGTACTTGACCATGCCCGTCAGCACCGCCGACACCGCGATATAGAGGACGGTGCAGATCACGAGCGACGCGATGATGCCGAAGGGAACGTCGCGCTTGGGATTTTTCGCCTCTTCGGCTTGCGTCGAGACGGCGTCGAAGCCGATGTACGCGAAGAAAATGATGGCTGCACCCGCCAGCATACCGAGCGGCTCGCCGCCCGCGCCGGTTTGTCCCGCGATGGTGTGGCCGAAGAAGCTGATGCCCGCGAGTCCGAAGGGAGCGAACGGGCGCCAGTTGGCGGGGTCGACGAAGAACGCGCCCACGCCGATCACGAACAGCACCACCGCCAGCTTGACGATCACCATCACGTTGTTGACGCGCGCGCTCTCGCGGATGCCCTTCACGAGCAGCACCGTCATGATGGCGGCGATGGCGAGCGCGGGGAAGTCGAGCACGGTGCCCGTCGACACGAACTGCCCGGTGGCGGTGTCGTAGTCGAAGGGAGAATTGGTGAGCGCGTGCGGGAGGCGCAGCGCCTCCATGCCAAGCACCTTCTGCCCGAAGATGTTCAAGAAGTCCTGGAAGTAGTGCGACCACCCGTGCGCCACGGTCGACGACGCCACCGCGTACTCGAGCACCAAGTCCCACCCGATGATCCACGCGAACAGCTCGCCCAAGGTCGCGTACGCGTAGGTGTACGCGGAACCGGCGACGGGCGCCATCGACGCGAACTCGGCGTAGCACAGCGCCGCGAACACGCACGCCAGCCCCGAGACGACGAAAGACAGCATCAACGCCGGCCCGGTGTGGTCGTGCGCGGCGACACCGGTCAGCACGAAAATACCGGTGCCGATGATCGCGCCCACGCCGAGACCAGTGAGCTGCCAGGGACCCAGCACGCGATGCAGACGGTTCTCACCGTTCATCTCGTCGTGCAGCATGCCCAGAGTCTTTTTTGCCAATAACCGATTAGCCACCAGCGAACCTCCTTCGCCAGAATCTGCGCCGGCGGATGCGATCTCGCCCCGTACCGGCGACACACTGTCGCACACCGATGCCCTGCGCGTCTACCTATTGGAGGGCGGCGTCGGGCGGCTTGGTCGCCTCGGACCGGCTGCGATCGAGCGACATGAACCAGTAGCTCAAGGCGAGGAAGACGCCGCCGAAGCCGATGAAGAGCAGGATGCGCCAGATCGCCGCCACCGACCGCAAGTCGACGATGAACAGCTTCGCCACCACCGCGAGGAGCGTCAGCAGTCCGAGCGTGCGCAAGTAGCGAATCGACCTTCGCAGCCCCACGACCATGAGCGTCGCGCCGTCGAGGCCCCAGATCACGGTGACGATCACCTGTCCGTTCGGCGTGAGGGAGAACTGGTGCAGGATCCAGCCCAGGCTCAAGGCGTGGCCCGCGTAGACGTACCAACGCCTGACATTGCTGGGCGGCATCGCGTACGCCGCGCCGAGAATACAAAGGAGGGACCACAGCGTGGTGACGCCAAGGCGGTTGTTTAGAGGAAGCAGCGGACGCGTCCCGGCTTCGAGGTCGCGCAGCAGCAAGAGCGCGACGATCGCGAACAACGCGTGCGAAACCACGTTCGCGATGTAGAGCTTCGTCTTGCGCGCGAACAATCGCAGCACAAGCGCTTCGGTGGCGACGGCGAGGTGCTGCGCGTCGCCGTCGATAAGGAGGAGCGCGCCCGTGGTCGCGGCACCGCTCGCGACCAGGAAGTGCGCGCTCGTGAGCCGGCCCCACGCGAGCACGGGGAAGAAGCGCACGGTTGCGATCGCGTACACGATGGCGACCGCGAGGCACATGCGACCGACCTGCGCGTCGTCCAGGTTCCACACGAGCGCGGTGGTCGCGACGAGGTACACAGGCGCCATGAACGCGAGCAAGAGCTCGCCGTCCACTTCTTCCGCCCGTGCGCGCGTCGGCAGCGAGCGAATGAAGCTCGCCACCGTGGCGCAGGCGAAGATCGCCCACAGGTACAAGATCCCGGCTTGCAGGATCCAGCGCTCGCGGATGTCGACGTCGAAGGAGTATTGGAACCGCGCGACGAGGAGCGCGGTCCCGGATGCGCACGCCGCTACCCACAGGAGCGCCGACCATCGACGCCGCGCGTGGATGGCGACGGCCCCCGTCGTCACCAGTACGACGTACACCACCACGCCGAGGACGCTGCGGTCGGGGTCGTGGAGGAGGTAAGGCGTCGCGAGGCCGCCGAGGGTCGCGACGATGGTGAGCGCCGGCGAGCCTTGTCGCAGCGAGATGACGAAAGCGAGCAGCGTCACCACCGTCATGTAGGCGAACGCGGGCGCCGCGGGCACCAGACCGAACAGTTGGTGCGCGGCGAAGCCGGAGATGTACCACACGCCGATGCCGCCGCCCGTGAGCACCTGCGCGAAGGCGCGGTCGCGCGCGAGCAGAACGCGCCCGACTACCACGAGCGCGGTTCCCAGCGCGACGCCGATGACGACGCGGAGCGTTCGAATGAACGTCCCTTCGTTGTCGGAGAATTTGAACAGGAAGACGACGCCGAACAGGAGCAGCGCGATGCCGATGAAGCGGAGCAGTGTGCGCAGGTCGGTGCCCGGGGCGCGCGCTCGGCGCGGGAGCGGCGTCGCGACCGGTGCAGCGGCGCGGGTCGACACTGCGGGCGTCGGCGGAGAGACCGGGCGCGCTTTCGCCGCGCGCAGTTCGTCGACGAGATGCTCGAGACGCTCGACGCGTTCGACGAGCTCGGAGTAGGTCGGTTCCATGGACTCCAACCCCCTTCGGTTGCCGGGATAGTCGGACACCGAGCCCCCATCGTCACGGAGAATCTTGTGCTACAATCCAGGCCTGGCCGATCGTCTGCTAGGGGCATGTGAAAGGGGGCTTCCGTGGCCGGCACCCGGAAGTTCCAACTCTACTATCGCAACACGGCGCTGTTCCTGCTGAACCTCCTCGTGGTGTTCGCGGCGTTGAACGCGCTTTTGTTCGCCGCGTTTCGCCTGAAGGACGCGCGTTCGCGCCAGAGCGACGCCGAGCACATCGCGAGCATCCACAACAGCCCCGAGCTGCGCCAGGTCTACCCCGACCTCGACGCCGAGAGCATCCACCAGCTGATGAAGGAGACGTGGTCGCGCTCCTACGGCTACGAAGCGTTCACGCAATTCCGCGAACGCCCCTTCGAGGGAAAGTTCGTCAACGTGAGCGAAGCCGGCTACCGCGTGTCGAAGGACCAGGGCCCGTGGCCGCCCGATCCCGAGAATTACAACGTGTTCATGTTCGGAGGCTCGACGACGTTCGGCTACGGACTCCCCGACACCCAGACGGTCGCGTCGTACTTGCAGGAGTACATGCGCGCGCGCATGCCGCAGCGCGTGCGCGTCTACAATTTTGGGCGCGGGAGCTACGTGTCGGAGCAAGAGCGCGTGCTGCTGGAAGAATTGCTGCTGGGCGGGTACGTTCCCAATCTCGCCCTTTTCATCGACGGATTGAACGAGTTCGCGTTTCCCGCCGGCCCCGCCGAGACCGAGCGCCTCAAGGCCGTGTTCAGCGCCAAGCAGGGCCCGCTCGACCACGTGCCCGGCGTCGAGCACTTGCCCATGACTCGGCTCGCGAGCTTCGTGCGCCGCAGCGCGTCGGCCGCGTTCTCGCGCAGCCCCGCCGTCGACCGCCGCAACGTCGAACCCACCGCCGCCTTCGATGACGGCAAGTACAAGGACCCCGAAGTGATCGCGCGCGTCATCGAGCGCTACTTCGAGAACAAGGCGCTCATCGAGGCGGTGGCGTCCTCGCGCGACGTCGCGGTGGCGTTCGTATGGCAGCCCATTCCTCTATATAAGTACGACCTCTCGTACCACCTCTTCGCGAACGCGGACTTCGGGTCGAACTTCTTCGCGCGCTACGGCTACGCCGACGTTGCGACGCGCGTCGCGGAGGAACCGCCCGGCGACGATTTCCTTTGGTGTGCCGACATGCAGGAGAATCTCAAAGAGCCGCTCTACGTCGACAAGGTGCACTACACCGCGCGCATGAGCCGCATGCTGGCGTCGACCATCGGGGACGGATTGATCGCGCGCGGTCTGGTGCCGGCCGCGACCGCCCCGCCCGCGGCGAACTGACGCCCCGCTTGACCGCGTCGCACGGTCCGACTTACTCTCACCGCATTCCCGGCAGTTCACCCGACTCGTAGGAGAGACGCCCATGCTATCCCGGCTACTCCCACGCCAGAACAATTTCTTCGACTTCTTCGAGCAGCTCGCGTCGCACTCCGTGCAGGGAGCGCGCGCGCTGGCCGAGCTGTCGAAGGACAACGCCGACTTCGACGCCATCGCCGCGCGCATCAAGGACCACGAGCACGAAGCCGACGAAGTCACCCACACCTGCATGGAGACGTTGCACAAGACCTTCATCACGCCCATCGACCGCAACGACATCCACCGCCTCGCCTCCAAGCTCGACGACATCATGGACCTGATCGACGGCGCCGCGCGGCAAATGTCGCTGTTCGAAATCAATCGGCTCCCCGAGAGCGCGAAGGAAGCCACCACCGTGCTCGTGCTCGCCACCGAAGCCGTCGAGCGCGCGGTGAAGGGACTGCGCAGCATGAAGAACGCCACCACCATCCTCGGCGAGTGCGTGCGCATCAACGAGCTCGAGAACAACGCCGACCGCATCAAGGCGTCGTCGGTGGCGCACCTGTTCCGCGAGGAGAGCAACGCCGTCGAAGTGCTCAAGTGGCACGAGATCTACCAGGCGCTCGAGAACGTGACCGACGCGTGCGAAGACGTCGCCAACGTCATCGAAGGCATCGTGCTGGAGCACGCCTGATCGCATGACCGGCGAACTCGCGCTCGTCATCCTCGTCGTCGCGGTCGCACTCGCGTTCGACGTCATCAACGGCTTCCACGACTCCGCCAACTCCATCGCGACCGTGGTGTCGACGCGCGTGCTCTCGCCGCGCACCGCCGTTTTGTGGGCCGCGTTTTTCAATTTCATCGCCATGTTCGTGTTCGCGCCCAAGGTGGCCGACACCGTGTCGAAGATCGTCAAGGTGACCGCCGGCGACCCCGTTTACATCTACGTCGTGCTCGCGGGGCTCCTCGGTGCCATCGCGTGGGATTTGATCACGTGGTGGTGGGGCCTCCCGACCAGCTCGTCGCACGCCTTGATCGGCGGCTTCGCCGGGGCCGGCATCGCGTACGGCGGTTGGGAAGTGCTGCGGTGGGAGAAGATCATCAAGACCATCGAGTTCATTCCGCTCGCACCCTTGATCGGGATGGGCGTCGCGTTCGTACTCATGGTCGCCGTGTACTGGATATTTCGACGATGGCGCCCTCTCGCCGTCGACAAACTATTCCGGCGCTTGCAGCTCATCTCCGCCGCGTTCTACTCGCTCGGACACGGCGGCAACGACGCGCAGAAGACCATGGGCATCATCGTCGCGCTGCTGGTCGCGTCGGGGCATCTCGCTCCCGACGTCCAGCTCTCGCTCGTCGATCACAAGACCCTGTGGATTATTTTGAGCTGTCACGTCGCCATGGCCATCGGCACCGCCTTCGGCGGCTGGCGCATCGTGAAGACCATGGGCATGAAGATTACGAAATTGAAACCCGTGGGCGGTTTCTGCGCCGAGACCGCTGGCGCGTTCACGTTGTTCCTCGCCACGCACTCCGGTATTCCCGTGTCGACCACCCACACCATCACCGGCTCCATCATCGGTGTCGGCGCGACCACCAAACTCTCCGGCATCAAGTGGGGCGTCGCGGGCCGCATCGTGTGGGCGTGGATACTCACCATCCCCGCCGCGGCGATCGTCGCGGCGATCTGCTTCGAGCTCCTCAGGCTCGTCGTTCGCGGTCTCTAGCCCCCTCCCGCAACCCAAATTCTAATAGCGAGTTAGCCGGTCTTCATGGCCGTCGTGCACGGTTCACGACCCTTCTGCGCATGACGGGTTAGAGGCGGTCAATTGTCGATCGTCGTCAACCCGCTCCCAAGGAGGGCGCCATGAAGACCCCCAATCGTTTCCATCAATTGCTGGTTCCGTTGACATTGCTAGCGCTGGCCGCGTGCTCGGAGGACAGCCCCGTCGCTCCCGAAGAGCAAGCGCCGCCCGCCAACGTGAACTCGTACATGACCACGCTGCCCGCGTGGGATGCGTTCTCACCCCCGCACGCCGATGCCGACGTCGCCGTCGGAGCGCCGAGCGACGGTGAAGAAGAGATCGGTGGCGAGCCGTACCGTTGCACCACCACGCCGTACTCGATGACGCGCACGCCCGATCGCATCGTCACCTTGAATCCGGACGTCGAGATTCTATGGGTTGGATCGCTGCTGCAAGGCAAGGGGCACTTGGGCGGTATCGGCCAGCTCGGCGAATTGCCCATTCGCCAGCGCGCGCCCATGCAGCTCTCGATCGATCTCCTGACCGCCGACAACTCGCGCGTCGTGGACAAGCCGTCGGTGGCGACCGTGACCTCCGCCATCGGCGGCTTGATCCAAGCCGCGCAAGACGCGGGTCACACCGCCGGCAGCAACATTTTCTACACCAAGGAGACCACGCACTCGCTGACACAGGCCGCACTGTCGATGGGACTCTCCGCCGCGTACATGGGGGCGTCCATCAAGGCCACCCTGTCCGCGAACATCTCGGACGAGACCCGTACCGTGACCGCGTACTTCGTGCAGAGGATGTTCAACGTGTCGATGACGCTGCCGCAGACCCCGGAGGAAGTCTTCAGCGACGACTTCACCACCGAACTGCTCCAGCAGCAAATCGACCGCGGCCGCATCGGACCCGACAACCTGCCCGTGTACGTGTCGAGTATCGCCTACGGACGCATCCTCATGTTCTCGTTCACGTCGACCGCGTCCATCGCCGACATCAATGCCACGCTCGAAGCCATGTACAACAATGGCGAGTTCGGAGGGAACTTGAGCACGCACCTGCAGTCCGTGCTCGAGCAGGCGCAGATCCAAGTCGTGACCGTGGGCGGAGACGCGAACAACGCGCTCGCACTCATTCGCAGCAACGATCTCGGCGCGTACTTCGAACAGGATGCGCCGCTGACCACCGCGCGGCCCATTTCGTACACCGTGCGCAATCTCGCCGACAACGTCATCGCGAGCGTCGCCGAGACCACCAACTACAACTTGCAGGCGTGCGTGCCCGTCGATCTGCCCGCGACCGGCGGCACGTACACCATCAAGTTCACCAAGTGCAAGGCGCTCGAGCTGCCCGACATCGACCGCGTGCCCGAGCCGATTGCAGATCTGCTGCAGTATGACGTGGAGCTCCAGTGGACGCTCAACGTCGAGACGATCGCCGACGGAATCGTGAAGGTGAGCGAGTACAACCAGACCATCCTGTACCCGTTCGCCACCGAGCTCTCCGAAGGCGAGACTTACGTGTTTCCCGCCAACTCCGCCGCCAACCGCGCCATTCACTTCGACGGTCGCGATTACATCCGGCTGTGGGGAGAGATCCGCGACTGGGACAGCGGCACCGCGGCCGACGCGCTCCCGTTCAGCCGCGAGTTCCGCTATCCCGCGAAGCCCATCGCGGAGGGCGAGGGCTACGTGGACGCGAGGGACGGATACGGCAACGTCGTGCGCGTCTACTTCACCGTCCAGAAGACCGGTGAGCTCGACGACTAGAGATCGCTGAGAAGATCGAAGCCGCCGCGGTTCGGTGGTTCATGGCGCCCTCCGCCAAGACCGAACCCGGCGGCTTCGACTTTATATCGACGCGGCTAGTTCGTACTCGTTTCCAAGTATGCGTTGATCGCGCCACCCGTGACCGCCATCGTGGCCGGGCTACCCGTCAAGACCGGGAACGTGCCGCTGAACGTCGCGATCATTCGGTTGGCGTCGAACGTCGTGATCGTCACCGAGCCCACGTCCGGGCCAGGCAGTCCGCCCCACCACGAGTCTCCCGTAACCATGTCGAGCATCTGGAAGTTCATGTCGGACGGAATCCCGTACGTGTTGCCCGCCGCAACCGGCACCTTCGGCGTGATATTGATCGAGTACTTCTGGTTGTCAGCGCCGAAGCCGAAAACCCCGCCGCCCATGTTCAAGGCCACGATCGTCGCCATGTTGACCGGCGTTGCGCCGATCGTCGCGATCGTCGTGCTCCCCACGCCCGTCGGGAGCGGCGGCAGCCCCGACGAGATCGTGATGTCGAAGGAACCCTCCGTGATCGAACGCGTCGCGGGCGTCGTCCCCGGAAGGAGTGCGGCCGTCGTGCAATGGAACGTGCCCGCGATGCGCTTGTCCGTGCGCGCCGTGATCGTCACGAATCCCGACTGCCCGTTGAGCGGCGTCGTGTACAGGTCGCCCACCACCGTGAGACTGACCACGCCGCCCGGATTCGACGCTGTGTTGACACCCAGCGGCTGCGTCGCCGGGCCCACGATGAAGGAGAGAATCAACGAGAGCGTTCGATTGGAAGACGCTTGGGCGCCGCTCACGATCAGTGTTCCTTGGCGCGTGGCCGGGTCGTCGCCCGTGACCTGAATCGTGATTTGGTCCGCCGTGAACTGGACCCCGTCGATCTTCGCGACGAACGACTTGCCGCCACCGCCACCACCGCCTCCGCCGCCTCCGCCGCCTCCGCCGTTACCCGGGTCGGCCGGATTGTCTTCGCCACCACAACCCACAGCGAGCAAGAGAATGACCAGCAACGCGGATGCTGCCATCCGTTTCATGGGGGACCTTCCTTATAAGGGGACTCGAGTGAACTGCGCCAAGCTCGGAGAGGATACCGCATCGGGGGCAGGCGTTTCAAATGGATGGACATGGTCATCGTCCGCTAGACGCTTGTCGTTGCCAGACAAGCGCGTTAGAGTCACGGGAGTCCTGCCCGGCATCACGGACCCTTCGACCCGGAGGTCGTTCGATGCGCGTCATCCCAGACAGCGCGTGGTCGTTCCGCCACGCGACGCACGGTCTCTTCGTACTCATTTCCTTGCTCGTCGTGTTGAGCGGATGCCAGCCCAAATCGGGCAGCAGCCGGCAGCCGGGCTCCGGTAGCTCCGCGCTCATCACCCGTACATTGGTGGAACGCGGCGCACTCACGTATCTGTCGCGAACTTATTCGCCTCCTGGCAAACTCGGAAATTCCTCCGAAGTGAGCGGCCTGGTCGTCATGCGCGAAACAGCGGACATGCGTCCGCTCGGCGGTCGCTACTACGACGACGGATTCGGCAATCTCATCGGATTCGGTTTCTTCAAGGCCCCCAAGCTGGGCGGACTCTCGCGCTACGCGCTGACGTTTCGGAAGAATGGCGGAATGCAGCTCGCTCTCGACTTTCGCGACGACAGCGTCGTCGACGTCCTCGTGGAGCTCGATCGCGACGGCCGTTTCGGCGGACTCGCCGGCCCCGATGCGCAGTGGCTCCTCGACTGCATGTCACAGGAGATCGCGGGTGGAGCCAACATCGCCGCGGCAGCGAACCACTGTTTGGAGAGCGTTGCTGGTGGTGGTGGCGGTGGAGGCGGTGGTCTGGGTCGTGCCGCGGAAGTCGAAGCGGATCGCTTGAGCAAACCCGACTGCAAGGAAGAGGGCGGGATCCCCGGTTCGGTGGCGCAAGAAGGAGGCGGAGATGGGGATGTGGAGATTGAACTCGACAACGGCGACACCATCCACGCATCAAGCACGACCAACGAGGACAACACCAGTACTCTGTCGATCACAATCGTCGATGCGCAAGGGCGTGTCGTGTATACGGAGCGGACGACGTTCGACAGCGACGGCAACGAAGTGAGCAGCGAGATCCAACGCGTCACCTACGACGACACCGGCGGTAGCCATTGGGAATCCGAGCGACGGGAGAATGGTCGCGTCGTCGAGTCCGCGGATAGGTATCACGGGCCATCGCTTGACGACGTCGATATCGAGATCGGAGGAGCGACGCGCGTTCAACATTGGGATGAGAGGGCTCGCCGCTGGCGCCCCGGCGTCGGCCCCACGCGGCGGCCACCCCCGGGCCCCGATTGCGAAGACTGTCCCATCGACGATCCCCGCTGCGCACCCGCGCCCAACGACATCGCGAGCTTGTGGGATTGTCAGGCCGAAACCGGCATGAGCTTGTGGAAGTGTCTCGAGCGCATGCAGGACGCGATTTACACTGCGACCGGCGGCCGCTGCGCCGTCGCGGTCGGCGCGGACGATCGACCCAATATCAAGTGCAGCGACCGGCGTCTGACCGAGTGCTTGATGTCCGGTGGCTCCGTCGAAGACTGTTTGCGGCAGACCGGGTACATCGGCGATCGCGAAAGCATTGGCCCCGAGAACGACGACTTTCTGCGCAATCGCTTTGGCGGTTCGCGCGGACGCGTGGGCTTGTACATCGATTCGACTCCGGTGGGTGCCGTGTTTCTCGGGTTGTGCGCGGATGGCATGGAGCAATTCTGTCGGGGAGATGGGAGATTCTGACGGTGACCGCTTGTAGTCTACGACCGCCAGTCGTTGGTTGGGGGATCACGTCACCTGGAGGGTTCGTCATGAGGATTCGATTCGCATTCCTAGTCCTTGTCTTACTCGTTCTCGCTTGTGCTCCCGCCGTCGACGTCACCCCGCAGCTGGCCGACTACGACGACTACTCGAAAGATCTCCGCGCCGTCGCGACCGACCCGCAGGCGCTCGCGACGTTGGACGCCGCGGACGCGAAGCGGGCGGAAGCCGCGGCCCTCGTGGAGAAGGGGAAGAAGAAGGAGGCGCAGCCGCTCATCGAAGAGGCGCTGGCCGACGCACGGTTGGCGGCGGAGTTGGACGGGATGGGGGCGTCGCAGAGTCGGGCGGAGAAGTGTTTGGTGGAGGTGGAGCAGGCGCGCACGAAATACAGCGAAGCGCTCTACGTGTTGCAACAAACGGAAGAGTTCACGAAATCGAAGGCGTCGTACGAAAAGCAGGGCGTCTTGACGGAAGAAGAAGAGGAGGCGCCGATGCCGGCATCGACGCTGGGGGATTCGATCCCGCCGGCGACGATCAAGGATCTCGCGAGCGCGTGGTCGGAGTGGCGGAAAGAGGCGAGCGATCGCAAGGTTTCGTCGGGCGATTTGGAATCGGTTTACAAGCGCAACACGACTGCGCCGGCGGAGTCGAAGCCGACGGCGGCGGAACAGGCGCACCGCGCTTATCTGGCCACGCGCGCGACGCAGTCGTTGGAGGCGCGGGTGCGCACGAGTATCAACGACGAGGAGTGCGTCGACGCGGCACAGCTGGCGTCGGCGTATGCGGACGAGCGGGAAGCGGCGCTGCGCGCGGTGCTAGAACTGGAGCGAAACCTGCAAGCGGACTTGCGCCGCGACTTGGAAGCGTCCCGCAAGGAAGCGAAGTCGCGCCAGGACGAGTTGTACAACTCGCTGTCCACGCTGCAGGGGAAGTTCGCCAGCATTCGTCGCGACGCGCGCGGCACGATCGTAAGCTTGGCGGACATCTTGTTCGACTTCGACAAGGCGACGCTGCGCCGCGACGTGGAGTTCAACTTGGTGAAGATCGCGACCATTCTGAATCAGTACGCGGAGATGAAGGTGGCGATCGAAGGACACACGGACTCGATTGGCACGGAAGAGTACAACCTGGGTCTCTCGCAGCGGCGCGCGCAGGCGGTCTACGAGTTCATGATCTCGCAGGGGGTCGCGAAAGAACGACTCACCTTCGAAGGCTTCGGAGAGACGCGTCCGGTCGCGGACAACGACACGGACGCGAACCGGCAGAAGAACCGCCGCGTCGACCTAGTGATTCAAGACGCGCCGCAGTGACGCGTCATCGCGCCGGCGGCGTGCGCGCGGCGGGGTCGCCGGGAAACTCGCCGGGCCACGCCGGTGGGTTGCCGCGTGCGTCGCCGAGGATGATGCTGGTCAACGTCACGGAAATGGGGGAGAGGTCGCTGGCGAGCACGGGCGTTCCCGCACCGTCGCCGTCCGTGTACGTCGGGGGAACTGTGAACTCGAAGGTAACCGAGTGGAGTTCATCGCCGGTTCCAAGCGGCGAAAAGATCGCCGTGCCGTTCACCTGTGAGATGCTGGTTACGCACAGTCCTTGAGCCTCGACTGAAGCGAAGATGTCGGTCCAGGACGCCGTGGCGAACGTGGAGGTCGCCGTGGCAGTGCGGTCGTAGCAGTCGTCGGGTCCGGCGATCAGCGTCAATTGTTCAGAATTGTGGTCGTAGCGAACCGTGACGGGGGGATCGAATTTCACGGTGATCGTGATGTGCTGCCCGGGACCGTAGCCGAAGACGGGCTTGCCATCCACTCTCCAAATCAAGTTATGGTGCGTATCGTCATTGAACGTACTGTAGTTCTCTAGGTGCGTCATGTCAGCGACCGCGAGTGTCAGGTTGAGACAGGTGGTGTTGGCGTCGTCACACGGGTCGTCTGCCGCGGCGGGACCCTCGTCGTCGCCGCACGAAATGATCAGAGCGCCGAGCACCGCGAACGCGGCGCATCGGAGCGCGGAGCAGGTTGGCATCGTCGTCCTCCTTGGGGGTCGGGGTAGAACGAACTTATCTCGGAACAGGAAGGTCAACGCCCTCCGGCCAAGCGGGAGGATCGTACTCCGAGTTGCCGCTGGTTGAGACGTCGAGCGAGAAATTGGTTAGGACCATATTGGCGTCTGGCACGGGCGTACCTTGCGCGGCACCGGCGTCATAGATTTCCGGGACGGTGAACTCAATCCTCACGCTTCTCAGTTTGTTTCCCGTTTCGAGCGGGCCAAACAACGCACCGGCAACCATGCGCGCTTCCCCGGTCGTGCACGCGCCGGAGAAATTGGCGGAGCCGCTGATCGCAGTCCACTGACTCTGGACGCCAGCGCCGGTCACTTTCGCAAAGCGGTCGAAGCAACCCGCTGTCGACCCCCCCGAAAGTCGGAACACATGTTCCGGATGGTCGTACTGAACTTCGATCGGGGGATCGAATTGCACCGTGAGAATGATGTGCTGGCCGCCGCCAAACGCAATCGCGCTGCTGAGGTCCCACGATAGTAGATGCGAGGTCTGGTCGAATACAGGGTCATAGGCCGTAATGTACGCCATGTTTGACGATGTCGCGCGGGCGCTCACGCAGCTGGTGCCAGCGTCGTCGCAAGGCGAGTCGCCCGCGACAGGATCGTCGTCGCCGCATGACAGGGCGAGCACGGCGAGCAGAGCGAGCGTTGCGCCGATGCGCGGTTGGAGTAGGGTCATTCGTCGATCTCCGGCGTGTAGGATGAGATGATCGTTGGGACGATTGATTATCTTCCATTTGACACTCGGCGTCTAGTCTCGATGACCGGTGTCCTAACGGTTGTCCGCGAGGTCCGCTGTCTGCTATCTTCGAGCCGGTTATTGACCCGAGTTCCTCGTTTCAGCGTCGACTCTATAACGTGGCTCCATCTCCCGATCGTGAATTGGTGACGCTGGTGCGCCCCGACGAAGGGGCGCGCTTCGCGAAACGGACACCGTCGTCGTTCCCCTCCGACTTGTTCGAGCAGGCGCGCGGGCGGCTGCGCCTGCTGGCGGCCTTCTTTTTCGTGGCCTTCGCGTTCGACGTGGTGGTGTACGTCAGCGTGGTGGCGTTCGCGACGGGGGCGTCGCGGACGGACGTCCGCTCGATCGAGTTCCAGTGGGTGAACGTGGGCGCGATCGTGATGTCGGCCGCGTTGTGGTGGGCGGCGAAGAGCAAGCGCGTCTCGGCGGCGCGCATCCACACCATCGGGCTGGCCTACGAAGTCGTGATCTGTTTCATCGCGGCCACGCTGATGATGTGGCAGTACTACCTCGACACGGGCGTGCTCCCCAACATGACGTGGGTGCCTCCCATCGTCATCATGTTCCCCTTGATCATGCCGGGGCCGCCGCGCCGCATGCTGGTGGCGGCGATCGTTTCGGGCGCAATGGCGCCGCTCGCGCTGTGGTTCCTGCAATCGACGGGACGGGTGTCGATGGTCGACAGCAGCCCGTATCTAGCGGCGACCATCTCGTCGCTGTTTGCGATCGCGTTCGCGTACCTGGGCGCGCGCGTGATCTACGGCATGGGGCGCGAGATCGCGAAGGCGCGCGCGATGGGGAGCTACCAACTGGAAGAGCGCTTGGGCGAGGGTGGAATGGGGGAAGTATGGCGCGCACGACATCGCTTGCTCGCGCGCACCGCGGCGGTAAAATTGATCCGCCCGGCGCTCGCGGAAGGTGCGGGCATCTCGGAGCAAGCGCGTCAGCGCTTCGAACGCGAAGCGCAAGCGATCGCGCGCTTGCGTTCGCCGCACACGGTGGACTTGTTCGACTTCGGGGTCGCGGACGACGGCTCCTTCTACTACGCGATGGAATTGCTGGAAGGCGTCGACGCCGACGCGTTGGTGAAGCGCTACGGCCCAGTGCCGGCGGAACGCACGGTGCACATCCTGCGGCAGATCTGCCACTCGCTCTCGGAAGCGGAGTCGTGCGGGCTCGTGCACCGCGACGTGAAGCCGTCGAACATCTTCTTGTGCCGCTACGGCGAAGACTTGGATTTCGTGAAGGTGCTGGACTTCGGCATCGTCAAGTCGTCGCAAGACGGCGACGGAGCGGCCACCGCGCTCACGGGCGAAAACACGATCCACGGCACGCCGGCCTTCATGGCGCCGGAGCAAGCGCTGGGCAACAGCGACATCGACGGGCGCGCCGACATCTACTCGTTGGGGTGCGTCGCGTATTGGCTGCTCACGGGACAGTTGGTGTTCACGGCCGACACGCCGACGGGATTGCTCATGAAGCACATCCAGTCCGAACCGAGCGCGCCGTCGACGCGCACGGAGCTGCACATTCCGCCGCCGCTCGACCGCGTCGTGCTCGCGTGTCTCGCCAAGGATCCGTCGGCGCGACCGCAGTCGGCGCGCGAGTTGTCGCATCTCTTGGCGGACATCGAAGCGGAGCACCCGTGGCCGGAGGAGCGCCGCCGCGCGTGGTGGGACAAGAACCTGCCTGTTGCGCGCGCGGAGATTCCGCTATAGTCGAGTCCTACCGAAGGAGTCCGAGGTGGACGAGAGCCGCGATCGCGTCACCGAGATCCTGAAGAACCTCGATCTTTCCGACCCGCGCCAGCGGGACGAGCTAGTGGCCCTCGTCTACGACGAGCTGCACGGCGTCGCGCAGCAGCAACTGCGCCGCGAACGCGTCGGCCACACACTGCAACCAACCGCACTGGTGAACGAAGCCTACCTGCGCCTATTCGACGCGGAGTCGAACGGGTGGGGGAGCCGCGCGCACTTCTTCGGCGTCGCCGCACGCGCGATGCGGCAGGTGCTGGTCGACTACGCGCGCAAACGCCAGGCCGTGAAACGCGGCGGCGAGTGGGAGCGCATCACGCTCGTCACGGACATCGCGGAAGCGGGCGACAGCGCCACGGACGTACTCGAGCTGCATCTCGCGCTCGAGAAGCTCTCGCAGCACGACGACACGCTCGCGCGGCTGGTCGAATTGCGCTTTTTCGGCGGGCTCACGCTGGACGAAGCCGCCGACGCGGTGGGCGTCTCGCGACGTAAAGCGGCCAACGACTGGGCGGTCGCGCGGCTGTGGCTGCAGCGCGAGCTGAGCGGATCATGACGAGCCCCGAACGCTTCCGTCGTCTGGTCGACATCGTGGGCGAAGCCATGTCGCTGCCGCCGTCCGAGCGCGACGCGTTCGTCGAAGCGGCGTGCGCCGGCGATCCCGAACTTCTAGGAGAGGCGCGCTCGCTCCTCGCGGAAGCGAACGCGACCTCCTTCGACGCCGTCACCGCGCGCTTGGGAGCGCGCGTCCAGCGCGCGGCCGCGGAGGCGAGCGCGATTCCGTCGCACGTCGGCCCCTACAAGATCGTCGAGCTCTTGGGCGAAGGCGGCATGGGGCTGGTGTATCGCGCCGAGCAGACCGAGCCGATCCGGCGCGACGTCGCGCTCAAGGTGGCGCGCGGCGGTTTGCGCGGCGAGAGCGCGCGGGCGCGCTTCGACGCCGAACGCCAGGCGCTCGCGCTCATGGACCACCCGGGTATCGCGCGCATCTTCGACGCCGGCGCCACCGCGGACGGCGCGCCCTACTTCGCGATGGAACTGGTGCGCGGCGACCCCATCACCGCCTTCTGCGATCAGCACCGCCTGGATGTCGACGCGCGCGTCGCGCTCGTCGCCGATGTGTGCCGCGCGGTCCAGCACGCGCACATCAAGGGCGTCATTCATCGCGATCTCAAACCGTCCAACATCCTCGTCACCATGATCGACGAGCGCGCGCAAGCGCGCGTGATCGACTTCGGCATCGCGAAAGCGATCGAATCGACGGGCGACGCGGAGACGATGCACACCGCGCTGGGCGCGGTGATCGGAACGCTCGAGTACATGAGCCCGGAGCAAGCGACAGCGGGTGTAGTCGACACGCGCTCGGATATCTACTCGCTGGGCGTCATCCTCTACGAGCTGGTGACGGGGTCGCTGCCGTTCGACTCCGCGCTCTTGCGCGCGACGCCGGCCGCCGCGCAGCACCTCATCCGCGACACCGACCCGCCCACGCCGGTGCGCCGCTTCACGTCGACGGAACAACGCGACGCCATCGCGCACGCGCGCGACACCGACGCGCGCGCGCTCGCCAAGCGCCTCGACGGCGACCTGGGCTGGATCGTCATGAAGGCGATCGAGAAGGACCCCGCGCGCCGCTACCAAAATGCGAGCGACTTCGCCGCCGACCTGGAGCGCCTGCGCGCGCACCAGCCCGTCGACGCGGGACCGCCCAGCCGCCGCTATCGCGCCGCGCGTTTCGTGCGCCGCCACCGCACCGCGGTGGTGGCGGCGTCGCTCGTGTTCGTCGCGCTGGTGGCGGGCGTCACGCTGGCGACGGTCGGGTTCGTGCGCGCCAAGCACGCGCAGACGCGCGCCGAACTGGAAGCGCGCCGCGCCACCCGCATCAGCGACTTCTTGACCAAGATGCTGGCGCAAGGCCGGCCCGACATGATGGGCCGCGACGTCACCGTGCTGGAAATGGTCGACTCCACCGCAGCGCACATGACCACCGACACCACCTTCGCGGACGACCCGTTGGTGCACGGGAATATTCTCCACGCGCTCGGCGAAACCTACCGCACGCTCGACCAGTACGACCGCGCCATCCCGCTCTTCCAGCAGGCGCTCGCGCTCAAGCGCTCCGCGCCGGGCGACAACGATCGCACGATTCTGGTCACGCTCAACAAGCTCTCGGAGTGCCAGGCCCAGATCGGCGACCTGGCGGCGGCGATCGAGACGCAAAAGGACGTGGTGGCGACGGCGGAGCGCGCGCTCGGCAAGGAGACCGACGACTACAGCGCGTACTTGATGAATCTCGGCAACATGTACGCCGACGCCGGACAACTCGCGACCGCCGAGCCGCTCCTGCGCGAATCGCTCGCGATCCAGAAGCGCGTCAACGATCCCACGCGCGATCCCAACATTCCCTTTTCGATCAACAACCTTGCCACCGTGCTGGTCGACCTGGGAAAGTGCGACGACGCCATCCCGCTCCACCAGGAATCCATCGCGCTGCGACGGCGCATGTTCCCCGCGCCGAGCGCGGAAATCGCGGTGGCGTTCGGCAACTACGCGCGCGCGCTCGACTGCGCGGGACGGTCGCCGGAGGCGCGCGTGTTCGCCGACAGCGCGGTGACGATGTGCACGGTCGTGTTCGGCCCCGACCACATGCGCACCGCGACCTCGCGCGTGCGCCTCGCGGAGGCCATGCTGCACACCGGCGACACCGCCGGCGCCGAACCGCTCCTGCGCTCCGCCATCGCCACCTTCACCGCCATCAACCCGCGCCTGTGGCGGGTAGGCGACGCGCGGGCGCGCCTGGGTGAAGTCTTGCTGGCGCTCGGTCGCACGCAGGAAGGAATAGGCGACGTGACGAAGGGGTGGGAGATCTACACCGAGACCACGGCCGCGACGACATTGCGCGCGCGAGAGATGGCGACCGTCGCCGCCGACTACTACCAGAAGAACGCGGAGACCACGCTCGCCGCGGCGTGGCGCGAACGAGCCGCGTTACCCGCGGGGCAGAATCGCTAGCGCGAAGCGCGCGGCGAGGGTCGCAACGAGCGACAAGTCATGCATCGGCGGCTCGTTTGCGCAGCTCTTCCAGGTTCAGTTCGATGGAGTGGTTCGAGCGCAGGAGTTCCTCCAGGACTTCCTCGCGCGGGCGCGCCGCGGCGGCCGCCGGGCGCGGCGTGGATTCGTCGAGCAAGGGGCTCAAGCTCGTCCACACCTCTTTCGACAAGACGCTCTCAAGGTACTCGAGACTGGTGCCGCGCAGCAGGACGTCGTTGGTGAGAAGTCCCTTGTACGCAATCTGCAGCGGCACGCGCGGCAGGACCAGCGAGAGCAGCGTGAAGACGTGCTCCATGCTGCGGTTGGCGCGCGCGTGGAGCGCGGCGTCGACTGGCAGCGAGGTGTTCTCGGCGGGGTCGTCGATGAGGCGCTGGTCGTCCCACAGGGCGCGGTCGACGCGCGTCTCGCGCAGCACCGCGGCGCATACGTCGGCGCTGTCGGTCGAGAGCGCCGGCACTTGCTCGTGCAGTCGCGCGAGCGCGCGGCCGACTTGGAAGCGCACCTCGAAACGCTTGTCGCCGAGCGCCGCCACCAGTCCGTCGTAGGAGCGCGGGGTCGCGCAGGTGGCGAGGATGCGCGGGATGCGGCGCCGAATCGCGAAGTCTTCGTTGGGGTCGAGCAGCCGGTCGATCAATTGGCCGGTGATCGACGGCGCCGCCTTCGCGAGCGAGCGCGACGCCCACCCCGTCACTTCGTCCCACGCCAAGAGCGAAATCACCTGCGCCGCCACCGCGGGGGAAAGCGCGCGGCTCTGGCGCAACTCGGCTTGGATGCGCTTGGGGTTGCCGGAGCGAAGCGCGACCAGCGTCGCGATCTCGGGGTCGGTGGCGACCGGCGTGAGCGGCGCCGTCGGGGTGGCGTCGTCGTCGAGAGCGGCGACCACCTCGTGCTTGGCTTCCGCGCGCATGGCGCTGCGCAGCTCGTCGAGGCGGATGGTGTCGGAGCGCGTGAGGTCGAGTCCCGTGAAGGACTCCATCAAGGTGACGCGTGTGCCCACGCCGTCGTCGAGCACGTCGGCGCGATTGAGCAGGCTCGCTTCGAGCGCGCGCACGTAGCCGTGCCGCAGCGCGCGCGCGATGACGAAGCCCGCGATCGAAATCGCAACCGCGATCAAGACCAGCACGTGGTCCGCGATCGCCATCGGCAGGATGATCACGAGGCGAATGATGGCGCCGCCCACCACGTCGCCCATGCGGTCCGCGCCCACGTCGACGATGGTCTTGCTCGCGCGCTTGTCGTGCGGGACCACCGGCGTGAACAGGAGTTCGTAGCCGGAGCGGAAGAGCGAGCTCTGCAGCACCGCTTCGACCCCGCGCAGGACGCCGAGCCCGACCAGGCCGAGCACGGGGAGCGCGGCCAAGCCGCCCGCCGTGACCACGGCGGGACGCACCGCGACCAGATTTGCGATGCCGATCTTCTCCAGCAGTCGGCGCGTCATGCTCGCTTGCACGATCAGCGTCGCGACCGACACCACGGTATAGAACACGGCGAAGAAGCGCACCAATTCGGGGCCGGTGGTGAACGCGTCGGCCGCGCGCGCCTTGAACATGAAATCGATCAACGTCGCGGCGGCGTTGCCGAGCAGCACGACGAGCGCGAGGTTGCGTAGGTAGCCGACGCGGCGCAGGACGCGGAACCCCGACTCGCCGGCGGACTCGCGGTGCGCGGTGAACAGCGCGCGCAGCGGCTTCGGCTCCGCCGCGGCGCTGCGGTCGAAGCGAAACAGGAGGCACGCGCACACCGCGTGCAACCCCGCCACCACCGGGAGCACCGCCAGCACACCCGCGCGCGAACCGATTTGGTCGGCGATGAAGCCGCCGAAGAGTCCACCCACGGTGGCGCCGCCCACGATGCGCCCGATACTCCGCTTCGCGGTGCGCGGGTCGAACGCCTCGTTGACGATCGACCAGAAGCCGGAAATGAGGACCGAGCCGATCACGGCGACGTGGAGGTACACCAGGATCGACGCCACGCGCGGGTTTCGCAGCGCGAGCGCCCATTCGCCCACCAGCAAGAGCCCGCTCGCGAGGAACAGGAGCGGCACCACGCGCGCCGGCCCGAGCACCGTCATGGTGCGCGACGTGAACAGCACCGCGCCGATCGATAAGAGCGCCGACGCGATCAGCACCAGGGGCAGCGCGGAGACGGGGAAGTTGGTGAGGAAGAAGGCGTCGCGCGCCGCCTTGCCGGCGACCTGGGTCGCGATGATCGCGAACGCGCACGCCGACGCCACGACGACCGACGGCGTCGTCGCAAGAGGCCGGCGCGTGCTAACCATGTGCGACGGACGGAGCTGAATCCAGCTTGCCGCCAAGCGGCGCGGCGTACAGTTGCGGCAGGTTGGTCCGCCACCACTTCTCGGCGCGCTCGCGCGTCCACGGCGGGAGCGAGCGCGCGAGGTCGTCGAGCATGTCGCCGAGCTGCTGCGCGGTGCGCGGGCGGTCGTCGGGATCCTTGGCCAGGCACGCGAGCAGAATCTCTTCCAGGCGATCGGGGACGTCGATCTCGGTGCGCGACTTGAGTGACGGCGGCTCTTCCTTCACGTGCTGCACCAGGATCGCCATGGGATTCTTGCCGTCGAACACCAGCTGGCCCGTCAGCAGCCAGTAGCCGACGCACCCGAGCGCGTAGATGTCGACGCGTCCGTCGATCGCGTGCTCGCCCGTCACCATCTCGGGCGCCATGAAGCCCGGCGTGCCGCTGGTCGCGTTGGTGCCGGTGAGCTGGGTGATGGTGTCGCCCGGTTCGGTCACCGTCTTCACGAGGCCGAAGTCGAGCACCTTGACGAAGTCGAAGTCGCGGCCGCGCCGGCACGAGAAGATGTTCGCGGGCTTGACGTCGCGATGAATGAGCCCGCGGTGGTGGGCGTCGGCCAGCGAGTCGCAGGTCGCGCGCAAGAAGTGCAGCGCGCGCTCGGCCGGCACCGGCCCGCTCTCTTGCACCAACGATTTCAGGTCGCGGCCCTCGAGCAATTCCATCACGTAGTAGAACACGCCGTCGTCGGCGATGCCGAAGTCGTAGAGCTGGATCGAGTGCGGCGACGTCAGCATCGCGGTCGCTTGTGCTTCGCGCTCGAAGCGCTTGAGCAAGGTCGCGACGCTGGACTGGTCGCCGTTGCGCCCGAGCGACTCGGGGCGGATCAGCTTCACCGCGGCGGGACGCGCGAGCATCTTGTGGCGCGCGCGCCACACTTCGCCCATGCCGCCCTCGCCCAGCTTCTCGCTCAATTGATAGCTGCCGAGGCGGCGCGCCTTCGACACGTCGCGCGCGAGGCGAAAGACGCGGTACGAGGTGACGAACGCGATGGCGGTGCAAATCAGCACCGGGATGGTGCCGCGCAGGATCGCGACCCAATACAGGTGTCCCGCTTCCTCGGGGGAACCGTGCACGAGGAGCGACACCGTGTACACGGCCGGTATGGTGGCGGCAGCGCCGAGCGACGCGAGCAGCACGTTCTTGGGCGGCAGCGTCACCACCGCCGGGAAGGCGACGATCCACACCCCCACCCACGCCACCGAACTCATCGTGAAGGTCGCGGTGAGCGGTTGGCTCTCCCAGCCCCACGCCAGCACCGCGATGCCGAGCGACGCCATGATCAGGAACGACGACGCGAGCTGGGAGAAGTAGCAGGTCTGGCAGCGCTTCCCGCGGCTCATCCACGCCACCGAGAGCGCGAAGCTGATCGAGATGGCCGACACCACCGTGTCGAACAGCGGCGGCCCGTGGAAGAACCCGTCGGCGCTGATCTGGGTCAGCCAGTCGGCGACGAACGCGATGAAGTACGCGCCTGCATACACGAAGGCCGCAACCGCGAGCCCGGTGAAGGATCCGCGTTGGGTTTGGGAATCGAGGTCGGTGAAATTCGACGGGTCGCTCTGCGTGCTCGACTGGCTTTGCCCGCGAATCTGGAAGTCTACGGCCAAGCGATCACCTCGTTGTGAAGCAACCGCAAGGGTATCACGCGGCCGCGGGGCCGGCAAGCACGGGCGCCGCGCCCGGCGCGGCTAGAACGCCATGCCGACGATGAGGTAAACGCGCGTCGCCTCCTCGCTGTCCGCGATCGAGAGGCTGTAGGTGTTGGCGGTGTTCAAGAACGACGCCCAGATGCCGCCGCCGAAGGTGCTGTGCCACGTGCTCGACGACTCGCCGTCGAGGTACACGCGCCCGACGTCCCCGAGCGCGAACACGCCCAGCGTGCCCGGCACCAAGATGTAGATGCGCGTGAGCGGGATGCGGAGCTCGGCGTTGCCGTACACCGACGCGTCGCCGCCGTAGCGCGCCTGCGGGTACCCGCGCACGTTGCGGCCGCCGCCGATGTAGGCCGCCTCGTAGTAGGGGAACTCGTCCCACACCCTCTTGCCGCCCGCGCGCAGCGCGAGCACCGTCGCGCCGATGCCGAGCGGCTGGTAGTACGACGCTTCGCCGTGGACTTCGCTGAAGGTGGAGACGACGTCCCACACTTCCGGGAACACGGTTCCGTCGACGGCGACGTGGACGCCGCGCATCGGAAGCACCTCGGAGTCGCGGGTGTCGAACGACAATCCGACTCCCACGCCGGCCTGCGCGAAATTGTCGGCGCCGTACGGCGTGTCTTGGTCGATGAAGTGGTCGCCTTCCAGTTTCGTCTTCGCGTAGGTGGCGTTGGCGCGCACCGTCCCCATGAGCTCGCCCGCCAGCGGAAACGTGTACGACGGCTCCACGCGGTACGTCGACTGTTTGACCTTGTAGAAGTCCTCGTCCTCGGGCGCCGGGGTGTCGTTGCCGAAGCCGTAGTAGTGGAGAAAGTCGAGCATCGACGCGCGCACGTAGAGCCCGCTGTACGCGCGCGAGTTCTCGCGCCGGAATTCGCCGCGGTAGTCGCCGCCGAAGCCGCCCGCGTTGGTGGCGTATGCGATCCGAAACGTGTGCTCGTTGGCGTACGGGTCCTTGCGAAAACCGTACGACTCGGTCTGCCAGCCCAACAAGAACAACACGCCGAGGTCGGTGTTGCCGCCGATGAAGGGATAGAAGATGTTGCGACGGCCCCAGTCGCGTGGCGGAATCCAGGGCGCCTTTTCGCGCACCGGCATCGTGTAGGGCTTGGTGTCGAGGTGCGTGCCGTGGCCGCGCTCCACCACCGTTACAGGGTCGGCGTCGGCGACGCGCAGGCCGACGCCGCTTTGGTCGTCGACGAAGTCTTCGCCTCCGCCGCCGATCACGCGCACCGTGATCTTGCCGTGGCCGCCGCGCGCGACCACGCTGTCGGCGCCGCCCGCCATGTACAGACGCACTTCTTCGGTTTCGTTGGCGTGGAAGGTGCGGCGCAGATACGGTTCGCTCGACCCGCTCGCGCGCACCGCCACGTCGACGTCGCCGTTCTCGTGCCGCGTGACGGTCGCGGTTTCGGGGAGGTCGGTCCCGTGCACGTCGACGTCCTTGGCGAGGAACCGATAGTAGACGTCGGCAATTTCGGGCAATCCGTCGCGGCGCTTGCGCAGCGACTGCTCGATCGCGGCGCCGTCGATGGCGCGGTATTCCTCCGGCAGGCGGCCGACCGCCTCCGCGATGACGTCGTCGGTGATGCGCGACTGGAGATCGCGCGCGACTTCGTCCCACGTCGCCTTCTCCAAGTCGACGAGGAGACGGCGGTCGCCGTCGCGCCCGTTCCACACCAACCCGTCGATGCCGGGATACTTGTCGCCGAAGCTCACGAACTGCGGCAGTTGGATCCGCCCGACGTTGACAATGAGTCCTTCGAAGCGCACGAAGGCCTGGTCGCGGTCTTCCGGAATCGGCTGCCACTTCTCGTAGCCGGGTATCCGCGCCCAGCGCCACTGCCCGCGGTGGCGGTCCCAGTCGCCGATCAAGAGGTCGACCAGGCGCGCGCGCAGAAACGCGCGCGAGTCGGCGCGCGTGTCGGGGCCGGCGTCGAGGAGCTTCCACATCTTCTCGCCGTACGCGATCTCGACCGCGCCGAAAGTGCCGCTGCCGTCCGCGGCCGCGTGCGGAAATTCTTCGAAGGTGCCGGGGAGATTCTTGAACTCGTCACGAAATTCTCCCAAGAGCGGCGAGTCGGGGAGCACGACCATGCGCGGCTCGACGTGGAGCACACCCGCCGCGCTAAGGATCGGCGCCACCGCGACCGACGCGCCCGGCATGCTCGACGCGATCTGGTCCTGCAGCAAGCGATCGATGAAGGTCCCTTCGTACTCCTGCGGCAGAATGTCGCTGGGGTCCTTGTCGAGTCCGCGGAACGTGTAGTCGCGACCGTCGGCGCCCTTCATCGCGAGCCCGTGCGTTTGCTGACCGCCCACGCGCCGCGTCGGCGTAAGACCACCCGCGAATCCCGCCAGGTCGAGCACGGGCACTCGGATCGGCGTGGTCCATAGATTGCGATAGTCGTTGCCGAGCAGGAAGCGGTGGAACGTCCCCGCTTGGTAGTGTTCGCCGGCGACGATCTCGCGCGTTGCGGGCGCGGCGGTGGAGTCGCGCGCTTCCTGCGCGAACGCGGGGCGCGCGAATGCCGAGCACGATGCGACGACCAACGCCGTCGCACGGAGAACCTCACGAAGACTCATGCGTCACCTCGGTCAGATTTCGGTGGCGTCGGCCGATGCCCGCCACGATCACGAGCCACACCACGATCATCACCATGTTGATGATCGCGAAGTCGCGCGGTTGCAGCGCGAGCAGCGTCCCCAGAAACACGAGCCCGGCCGACGAAAGATCGCCGGCGCGGACGAAGAGGGTATCGATGGCGGCCTTGGCCTTGTACTTCGCCTCCCGCGACGTGGGGAGGAAGAGCGCCTGCCGCACGGTATTGTTGAGCGAGTAATCCAGCGAGTTCTCGCTGATCTTGGCCGCGCGAATGAGCGCCAGCATCGGCACGAAGGCGATGATGCCGTACGCGCCCATCGCCACCACCGGCAGCACGTACAGCGCCGCGCGCACGCCGAAGCGCGTCATGACGCGCGCCACGAAGAAGATCTGGATCACCGCGGTGAGGATGCTCACCCACGTGAAGTAGTCCGCGTAGAACTTGCCGATGTAGTGCTTCACGAAGTCGTCGGCGGCCATACCCGCGGTCGCGCCGGTGTCGACCAAGTGGTGCGCTTGACCGGTGACGACTCGCCCCAGGATGTACTCGCCGTTGGTGTTCACGAAGTTCAGCACCAGGAGCAGCAACCCGATCAGCAATAGGTAGCGGTCGCGCAGCACCAGCGTGAATCCGCCGCGCCGGTCTTGCATGGGGCGGTCGGCGTTGGCCGCGGTGCGCGCCGACTCGCCGCGGTCGCGGCGGTTCACGACGTTCACCAACAACAAGTAGCCGAACAACAGCGCGGCCGCGACCAGCATGAGGTCGTGCACGCGCAAACGATCGATGAGGAACTTCGACAGGAGACCGCCGCACGTCGCGCCCAGGGTTTGCCCGAAGCCCACGATCGCGAACAGGCGCTTGCCCTCGTCGGGCGTGTAGACGTCGTTCGCGAACGACCAGAACTGGGCGATGATCATCAGATTGAAAATGCCGACCCAGATGAAATACGCGACGCCGACGTAGGGCGTGTTGGCCGCCGCAAGCAGATAGAACACCACCAGATTCGACACGAAGAACAGCGTGACGATGCTGATGAGCTTGATGCGATTGACGCGATTCGCGATCGCGCTGTAGGCGGGCACCAAGAACAGGAGCAGCACCGCTTGCGCGGCCGACGTGTAGCTCTTGAGTTCCGCTCCGCCCGCCGACAGGATGAGCGGCTCGCGCACCACTTTGAGAATGTAGTACGCGGTGAGGACGAGGAAGATCGCGAGGGTGAGAAGGAGCGCGTCCTTCCCCTCGCCGGGACGAAGCACGGTGAACGGAGCGAGGACCTTGTCGAGAACGCCCGGATGCGGCCGGTGAGCGCGAGGTTCTCCCATCGGGGGAGTGTACTCGAACGTCACTCCTGCGGGAAGGCCGCGTTACATCGTGTCGCCCGCGAACGTCTCCAGCGTGTCGAAGTCGGACGGCTCGACCGGCTCCGCGTTCGTCATGCGGTCCATCACTTCCTCGGCCAGCCTCAAGTAGTCCTCGGCGCCGAAGCTGCGCGGCCGGTAGCTGAACACGTCCTTGCCGTACTGCGGCGACTCCGCGAGCACGATGTTGTCGCGGATCATGGTGTCGAGAAGGAGCGCGCCGAAGCGTTCGCGCATGGTTTGCACGACCGAGCGGCTCAAGGTCTTGCGCCCGTCGAAGCGCGTCGCGATGAGCCCGCCCACTTCGAGGTCGGGGTTGAGCTGCTCGGTCACCGCTTCGACCTTGGTGAGAAGATCCTCGAGGCTCTGCAGCGCGAGGTACTCGGTCTGCACCGGCACGAACACCGTCTGCGCCGCGGCCAGCGCGTTGGTCGAGACCAACCCCAGGCTGGGCGGGCAATCCATCAGCACGAAGTCGTAGGCGTCGCGCACGTCGGAGAGCGCGTGCTTGAGCAGGTGTTCGCTGCGCGCCGCGCGCGACAACGTCGACTCGGCGTCGGCGAACGCGAGGTTCGCGGGGATGACCGCGATCGACAGCGCGTTCTCCTGGCCGGCCATGTGCAGACGCGCCTTGAGCGGACGCGTGATGATGGCGTCGCGCGCGGATACGCCGCCGCGCAGCACGTCGTAGATGGTGGTGCGAACTTCGTCGCGGTCGATTCCGAGGAATCGCGTCAAGTGGCCTTGGGGATCCAGGTCGACCAAGAGGACCCGGTTGCCCAAGATCGCGAGACCCGCTCCAATATTGATAACCGACGTGGTCTTGCCGACCCCGCCCTTGTGATTGAGAAACGCCGCTGCCTTCGACGGGTGCATGTGTCCTCCCAGCACCGTTTGGAATTGGGGACGAAAGCCCGCATCCTCGCGCGAAACGATCCGTTCTGGCAAGCAAATCTTGCGGGTAATGGTGCTATGCTCGCCCCATGAACCCCGCGGTACTCGAAAAGGTCCACGACTTCGAATGGCGTCGTAAGCCGGTGGGCGCGATGCGCGTCCCGGCGGTGATCTATGCCACCGAAGCGCTCGTTCGTGAGATGGACGACAAGATGCTCGAGCAGGCGTGCAACGTGGCGACGCTGCCCGGCATCGTGGAGGCGTCGTACGTGATGCCCGACGGCCACTGGGGCTACGGCTTCCCGATCGGCGGCGTGGCCGCGTTCGACGCCGACGCGGACGGCGTGGTGTCGGCGGGCGGGGTCGGCTTCGACATTTCGTGCGGCGTGCGCTGCGTCGCCACCAGAGTGAAGATCGGCCGCATTCGCGCGGTGCAAGAAAAGCTCGCCGACGTGCTCTTCGAGCGCATTCCCGCCGGCGTTGGGAGCCACGGCTCCATCCGGCTCGACGACGACGGCATGGAAGCGATGCTCAAAGGTGGCGCGAGCTGGGCGGTGGGCCGGGGGTGGGGACGCCCCGAAGATTTGGGTCGCATCGAAGAAGGCGGTCGCGTCGGCGGCGCGATTCCCGACGCGGTGTCGGCGCGCGCGCAGGAGCGGCAACGCGGCGAAATGGGCACGCTGGGGTCGGGGAACCATTACCTCGAAGTGCAGCGCGTCTCGCACGTGTTCGACGAAGAAGCGGCGCGCGCGTTCGGCCTTTCCGTCGACGACGTCGTGGTCAGCATTCATTGCGGCTCGCGCGGAATGGGCCACCAGATCGGCACCGACTATCTGCGCGAGATGGAGCGCGCGGCGCCGCAGCACGGCATCAAGCTCCCCGATCGTGAGCTGGCGTGCGCACCGCTTCGCTCCGAGCTGGGGAAGCGCTATCTGGGCGCGATGCGCGCGGCCATCAATTGCGCACTCGCCAACCGGCAGATTCTCATGCACATCACGCGCGGCGTGTTTGCCGATGTCGTGCCCGACGCCGATCTCAAGCTGGTCTACGACGTCTCGCACAACACCTGCAAAGAGGAAGAGCACGTGGTGAATGGGCGCAAGCAAAAGGTCTTCGTGCATCGAAAGGGTGCCACGCGTGCGTTCGGTCCCGAGCACCCCGAGCTGCCGCGCGAGTTTCGCGACGTAGGCCAGCCGGTGCTGATCGGCGGATCGATGGGAACCGAATCGTGGGTGCTGGCGGGAACGCGCGAAGGCATGCGGCACTCGTTCGGCTCGGCGTGTCACGGCGCGGGGCGCAAGATGAGCCGCAACCAAGCCACGAAACTATGGCAAGGCCGCGACGTGATTCGAACCCTGGCGCAGCGGGGAATCTCGATTCGTGCGGTTGGCATTCGCGGCGTGGCCGAAGAAGCGCCGGGCGCGTACAAAGACGTCTCCGCCGTGGTCGACGCCGCGCACCAAGCGGGGCTCGCGCGCAAGGTCGCGCGCCTGGAACCCGTCGTGTGCGTGAAGGGCTGACGATGGGCGTCGCGCGCTGGGAACACTTCGCGCACGGCGCCGACATCGGCATTCGCGGCGTGGGTCCGTCGATCGACGCCGCGTTCGAACAAGTCGCGCTCGCGCTCACCGCGGTCGCGACCGACCCGAGCCGCATCGAGTCGCGCGCGAGCGTCGACGTGTCGTGCGATTCTCCCAACCCTGACGACCTCCTCTACGATTGGATCGACGCCGTCGTGTTCGAGATGGCGACGCGCGGGATGCTGTTCGGCGCGTACGAGGTTCGCGTCGACGGAAACCGTCTCACCGCCACGCTGCGAGGAGAGCGCGTCGACCGGGCGCGCCACGAGCCCGCCATCGAGGTCAAGGGGCCGACGTACACCATGCTGCGCGTCGCCCGCGAAGGCGACGAGTGGATCGCGCAGTGCGTGGTCGACGTGTAACCGCGCCTTGATGATCGGGCGGCGCTGTTTTACAATGCCGGTTTTCCCGAAGGAGATTCCGTGTCCCACCAGTTCGTTTGCACGCTCTACAAGCTGAAGAAGGTCGCCCCGCCCGACAAGGTCATCTTGGACGGCATCACGCTCGCGTTTCTGCCCGGCGCCAAGATCGGCGTCCTCGGCGCGAACGGCGCGGGGAAGAGCACGCTGTTGCGCATCATGGCCGGCGTCGACACGGAGATTCAGGGCGAGTGTCAAACCCTGCCCGGCTTGAAGATCGGCTACCTGCCGCAAGAACCGCAGCTCGACCCCAAGAAGACCGTGCTGGAGAATATCGAAGAGGCGGTGGGCGAGACGCACGCGCTCTTGAAGCGCTTCGAAGCAGTCAGCATGAAGTTCGCCGAACCCATGAGCGACGACGAAATGAACGCGCTCATCGAAGAGCAGGGCAAGCTGCAGGACAAGATCGACGCTGCCAACGCGTGGGACTTGGACCGCCAGCTCGAGATCGCGATGGACGCGCTGCGCTGTCCGCCCGGCGACATGGACGTGTCGAAGATCTCGGGCGGTGAGCGGCGCCGCGTCGCGCTGTGCCGGCTTCTGTTGCAAAAGCCCGACATGCTGCTGCTCGACGAACCCACCAACCACCTCGACGCCGAATCGGTCGAGTGGCTCGAGCGCTACCTGCGCGAATTCCCCGGCACCGTGGTCGCGATCACGCACGACCGCTATTTCCTCGACAACGTCGCGGGCTGGATTCTCGAGCTCGACCGCGGCAAGGGCATCCCGTGGGAAGGCAACTACTCGTCGTGGCTCGACCAGAAAGAGCGCCAGCTCGCCAGCGAAGAGAAGCAAGAATCCGCGCGTCGCCGCACGCTGCAGCGCGAGATGGAATGGATGAAGATGACGCCCAAGGCGCGCCACCAGCGCAGCAAGGCGCGCATCAAGCAATTCGAAGAACTCTTGAGCGAAAAGGCGAGCGAGCGTCGCGACAAGCTCGAGATCATGATTCCGACCGGCCCGCGCCTGGGCGACGTCGTGGTGGAAGCGAAAGGACTGCGCAAGGGCTTCGGCGAGAATATTCTCATCGACGGGCTCGACTTCGCGCTGCCGCGCGGCGGCATCGTGGGCGTGATCGGTCCCAACGGCGCCGGCAAGACCACGCTCTTCCGCATGATCACCGGGCAAGAAAAGGTCGACGGCGGCTCGCTCAAGGTCGGCGAGACCGTGCAGCTCGCGTACGTCGACCAGTTCCGCGACGCACTCGCGGCCAAGAAGACGGTGTGGGAGGAAATCTCGGACGGCGAAGAATTCATCGAAGTCGGAAAACGCAAGATGAATTCGCGCGCGTACGTCGCGAGCTTCATGTTCAAGGGCACCGAGCAGAACAAGAAGGTGGGCGATCTGTCCGGCGGCGAGCGCAACCGGCTGCACCTGGCAAAGCTGCTGAAGAGCGGCGGCAACGTGCTCTTGCTCGACGAGCCCACCAACGACCTCGACGTCAACACGCTGCGTGCGCTGGAAGACGCGCTGCTCGAGTTCGCCGGTTGTGCCGTCGTGATCAGCCACGACCGCTGGTTCTTGGATCGCATCGCGACCCACATGCTCGCGTTCGAGGGCGACGGACAGGTGAAGTGGTTCGAGGGCAACTACCACGACTACGAAGAGGACCGCCACGCGCGCCTCGGCACCGACGCCGACCAGCCGCACCGCATGCGCTACAAGAAAATCACCGCGTAGCGCGAGAGGAGATCGACATGGGACTCAGCGACGACCAGCGCGACGAAGCCGCCAAAGCGATACGCAGCGCACAAGAAGCGATGGAGTATCTCTATAAAGGAGTGAAGGGGCTCGACGAAGCGAGCACGCTGCGCGGGCGCATCGAAGAAGTCGAGCTCTACTTGAAGCGCGCCAAGATGGCGCTCAAGTTCATCTAGCTCCGGACGAATCGACCCTTGTGCTAGACTGTTGATGCCCCTCACCCTCGCCCCGAGGATGAAACTGCAATGGGTGCCACGCGAGCACTGTCTCCGCTAAGACTCCAGCGGGCCCTCGGCCTCTCGCTTTCGTTCCTCGCCGCTCCGGTTTTCGCGACGACGCACCACGTCCGCGCGGATGGTTCCGGCGACTATCTGGCCGTCGAAGGAGCCGTCTCGGCGGCGGCCGCGGGCGACACGATCGAGATCGGGCCGGGGACCTACCAGCCCGCGAGCTCGATTTCGATCGGCGTGCCCCTCGTATTCATTTCGACCGATGGGCCCGGATCAACCGTCATCGACGGGCGGGACACGATCCGGTTGTTCATAGTCAACGCGGGCCCCGTCACATTCACAGGGTTGTGCTTCACCCGCTCGACCGCGTCGGCGGTCAGGCTGTTCGACCCCGGCGTATTCAGCGATTGTGTCTTTCTTCGTAACGAGCGTTGTATCAGTCCGGTCGCGACGGACCTCACCGTCGAAGCTTGCACGTTTCGCGAGAATCAGTGGTGCATCGATCAAGTGGGGTCGTCTTCCGGGGCCTGCAATTACACCGTGTCCAACTCCGTGTTCGTCGGGTCGACGAACCTCGTGATCTACATCGATCGTGGCAATCTCGAAGTCACGGGCTCGCTGTTCTATCTCAATTACTCGAGAGCGATCGATGCCTCGACCTATTCTCCGGGTGACCTGTCCGGAGAAATTGCGGGGAATACCTTCGACGCCAACGGGACCGCCATCTCGATCTGGGACGACACCGACATGTCGGTCCACAACAACGTAATCGTCAATTCCGTGGACTACGGAATCTGGTTCTACGTGCAGGCGTCCGCCCCGCACGACTGCAACGTCTTCTGGAACAACACTCGAGCCCACGTCTATCGCGGTTCGTTGTCGCCCAACGAAATAGTCGCCGACCCGTTGTTCTGCGAACGATACGCCGACTACTCGCTCGCGTCGAACTCGCCCGCACTCCCGCAGAACAACTCGTGCGGCCTGGTGGGAGCGTTTCCGATGGGTTGCGTCGCCGCGCAGCCCGACGTGCCGAAAATCATCTTGGTGATGAGGGACGGTTCCGGGGACTTCGACGAGGTACGCGACGCCGTCGATGCAGCCAACCCGCTCGACACCGTGGTCGTGGGCGACGGAAGCTACCTGGGTGGCATCGTGGGGTTCAAATCGATCGTGATTCGCTCGCTCAACGGGCCGAGTGTGACCACTCTCGACGGATCCAATACCAGTCGGATCCTGCACGTTGCCGGTCCCGTGTCGATCACATTGCAGGGGTTGTCGCTGATCAACGGATTCGCGAACACGGGCGGTGCCGTCCAACTTGATGGCGTTGCGCTCGCGCGCATTCGCAACTGCAGCTTCGAACACAATCGAAGCACAAGTAGTGGCGGGGCGATCATGGGGAGCGGACAGGTCGAAGTCGATCGGTGTCATTTCTTCGACAATCAGTCTCCGTCGTGGGGCGGCGCGATCCGTCACCAAGGTAATTTGGCGGTGACACGCAGCGAATTCATCCAGAATCAAGCCGAGGAGGGCGGCGCGGTGCAATTCCAAGGCGATCGTCTGGACGTAAGTGAGTCCCTTTTCGTCGAAAACGTCGCGACAGGAGGAGCCGCTGCCATCCACGAAAGGTTGAACTCTCCATTTCCAGGTGGCCCCAGGGCGACGATCAAGAACAACACGTTCCACGCCAACCAGTCGATGGCGCAGCGCGCGACGGTCTGGATCGAGTGCGATGGATCCTGCCCCACTCACGTGGATCAGAACATCTTTTCCGGCGAGCTCGCCGGATTCGCCGTGCTGGCAAATTCACACGAGTGCAACGTGTTCTGGAACAACGCTGCCGGATCGATATACGGGGGCGGACCACTGGCCCCGAACGAAATGGTCGCCGACCCGCTGTTCTGCGAACCGGCTGCGGGAGATTTTTCGGTATCGACGGCCAGCCCCGCCGCCGCCGCGCAGAGTCCGTGCGGACTCTTGATTGGCGCCTATCCGCCGTCGTGCACCTTCTTGGCGACGCTGATCAAGGAGTTTCGCGTCGAACCGCGCGACGGCAACGTCCACTTGTCGTGGGACATTGTCAGCGACGACGTCGTGCTGGGCTTCCAGTTCGAGCGCGGGGACGAGTCCGGCGAGAAACGGATACTGCCCGATGAACCACTCAGCTTCTCGGTCCGCGAGTTTGTCGACGAGTCGGCGCGGCCGGGCACGACCTACACATACACGCTGGTCGTCATCCGCGACGAAGGCCCCTTCGTCTCCGCGCCGGAGACGGTCACGACACCGGCGCTTCGCTCGAGTCTATTACAGAACACGCCCAATCCATTCAACCCGATGACCCGGATCGCATACACGGTGGGTGAGCCGGCCACTATCGTCCTCACTGTGTTCGATGTGCGAGGGGCCCACGTTCGCACGTTGGTATCGAAATTCGAAGAGGCGGGGAGCAGGTTTGTGACGTGGGACGGGCGCGACGATCGCGGCGCGATCGTATCTTCGGGGATCTATTTCTATCGGTTGCGCGCGGGGACGTTCACGGCGACGAAGAAGATGGTGTTGGTACGCTAGCGCCGTCTACTCTTCGATGGTCCCGTTCACGATCTTGAAGCGCTCGCCGTTCTTCGCGACCGCGGTGAGCGCGTACTTGTCGTCCCAGGTTCGATAGTCTTCGATCGACGAGAGCTGGTTGGTGATGAGGAACGCGCCGCCCGAACCGAGGCGTTCCACGTCGGCGAGCGCGAACGTCTCCGGATAGCGCCCCTCTTCCGCGAACACGCTTGCCAGGAGCACGATGAGCTGACGGCACGCCGACTGCGCCTTCGCCTGCTCGCCCATCTGCATCGCGCCGTCCACGTTGCTCACGTAGTCGAGCACCTGCTCGACTTGATCGCGCTGGAAGCGGTCGAGGTCGCGCGCCTGCAGCATGCGCGCGACGGCTTCGGCTTCTTCGAAACGCTGGCGCACCAAGAGCCACTTCGTTTTTTCCAGATAGAATGCGAATTCGAGGTGCTGCTTCGCGCTCGCACCGTCCTCGGTGCCGGGAGCGAGCGCCAGGTCTTGCAGCATGTCTTCCGCGCGCGCGAAGTCACCGTCGCGCGCGAGCTCGCGCGCTTGCGCGTAGCGTCCGTGCATCGCACCGCGGCGAGCCGCGATCTGGTAGTCCACGCTGTCGACGACGTCGTAGGTTTGGTTCTCGGCGCGGAACGCTTCCAGCACTCGTACCGACGCACCGGGCGCGTTCGCGTCGAGCGTGTCGAGCATGTCGTGGTAGCGCGTCGAGACGTTTTCGGGCGTGGGCGATTTCTGCGCGCAGGCGCAGAGGGAGAACAGAACCGCGGCTAGGAAAATGCGATGGTACGCGCTCATGAGAAACTCCCCCGGCGAAGAGGGCCTCCGCCGGGGGAGTTTGCAAGATTCGCGCCGTGGCTGGCCGCCCGCGCGTCCCATTACCGAACGATCGTGACCTTTCGCGACACGCTTTGTGTGGGCGTTTGCATCTTCACGAAGTACACGCCCGACGCGATGCGCCCGGCGTCGATCTCCACCGACCCCGGCCCCGCCGCGCGCGGCGCGTTCTCGAGCAGCGTCGCGACGCGGCGTCCCGCCACGTCGAACACCGCAATGGAGACACTCTCGTCGCGATCGAGGCTGAAGTCGATGGTGGCGCGACCCGTCACCGGGTTGGGATAGGGCGCCGCGAGCGAAAACATCGGCGCCGGCGTCGGGTCGGGCACGGCCGTAATGGTCGACGTGCACGGATTGAGGCGCAGCTCGACGAGCTCGGTCGCGAGGGGACTTCCGCCCTGCTCCGCGTCGAGCACTTGAATGACGCCGAAGCGCGTGAACGGCATGCCGGCCGCGTCGCTCCAGTAACGCCACCCGTTCGCGTTGGCGACCGCGACCTCGATGTCGTAGCCATTGCCCGCGACGAGCTCGGTGGCGACGGGAACGTCGTGCCACGACAAACCGGCGCTCGTCGACACGATCTGTCCCTCCGTGAGCAAGGGGCCGCGCGTCGTGCCCGCCGCTTCGTAGATGCGCATCGTGATGGTTTGCCCCGGCGCAACGTCGGCGCGCACGCCGAGCGAGTGGACGCGCTGCGTCGCCAACGAGGTCACGTACGCGCCGCGCACGAGCGCGCCGACGGGTGCCAAGAACGGCGGCGGATACACGTCGGTGTGCTTGCGCAGATCGACGGTCTCGCCGCCCGCGAGGTCGGTCCACCCGATGCGGAAGTGACCCAGCGCATCGGCGGCCGGGTTCCCGAACGCCTCGGCGTCTCTGACTCGCAGCGGCGGAATCGTGTAGGGCGTGATGCCGGTCTCGTTCATCGCGTCCAACCCGCCCACCGACGGGAATTCGACCTCGAAGTCGTAGTCCGCTCCTTCTTCGAGCACCGCTTCGATCGGAACGCCCAAGAATTGCGGCGTCGGTAGCGGCCCGCTATTCGTGAGCAGGTAGCCCTCGGCCAAGAGCGTCCCGCGCGTGGTGCCGCTCGCCCGATACACGCGCGCGTAGAGTGGGAGCGTCGTGAAGGGAGGAAACGCCGCCGCGAATCCCAGGTTGTCGAGCGTGAACGTCTTCTGCGCGGTGACGTAGACGCCGATGGTTCCGCCCGGAATGGCCGCCGGTGCCCACGGTCCCGGCGGGCCGAGGTCCGCGAACTGGAGCGGCAGCACGGCGCCCTTCAAGACGATGTGCGGGAGAATGGGGTCCGCCGGCAGCCCGATGAACGAGCCGTCGCGCACGCGCACCGCCGCACCCACGTCGAAGGGCTCTTCAACACTGGGAACGGCGCCGCCGGGCGGTTCGTCCCACGCCGGCCACGACACCGTGTTGTAGAAGCGCACCGCGATCTCGTAGTCCTGACACGCGCGCAAGAACACGCTGACGGGAACGTAGTGCACGATCTCGCCCGGATGTCGAATCGTGGCGGTGACGCCGCCGACGGCGGGGCCGCGCGCGAAACCGTTCGCCTCGTAGATCGTCACCGTCATCGCGGTGGCGAACGGTATCGCGACGTTGAGCCCGACTTCGCTCACCGCGACGTCGCGAATCGCGGTGATGAACGCGCCGCGCTCCTGGAAACCTTTCTCCTCGTGCCGCGTCGGCGCCAGATCGGGCGCCCCCAAGTCGATGTGCGCGCTGCCGCCGCTGGTGTAATCGAACGGCTGCACGGCGCGCATACCGCGCCACACCATCCCGTAACTCTGTGTCAGCAAGAACGGGCTCTTCACCGTCACGGTGACGTAGTAGTCGCCGGCCGGCGCGCCCGCGATGTCGACTTGCTCGACGTTGTCGATCGTATTGTCGCCGGTGGTGGCGGCGCTCGAGGGGCTGGTGAGGTCGAGCACCCAGGGCATGTAGGTAATGCCGGAGACGACGTGGGTGACGCGCACGTCGAGGTCGTGCTGCAGCATCGGCGTCGACGGATCGAGCGACGGGAATTGCACGGGTCCCGGCGGGTCGGTCCACGCCAGCGTGAGGCGCACGTCTTGCGGCGAGTCGACGGTGAAATAGTATTCGTGCACTTCACCGGTCTGAATGGTCGCCTCGTAGGTGCCGCCCGCCTGGTTGCCGTGCAGCGCGATCAGGTCGATGGCGCGGCGCGTGTTCAAGAGTCCCCATCCATTGGAGTAATCGGGACCCGGGCTGGGGCCCGCTTCGTCGGCGGTGTTGATCACGATGGCTTTGAGCGTCGACGAGAGCGGCGGGGCGCCGAAGCGACGCTGGTACTCATGCGCGATCAGATTGACGGAGCCCGCCGCGTTGGGGCTCGCCATCGACGTGCCCGACATGTTCGCGTACGCGGTGGGATTGGTGTCGACGGCGGAGCGCAGCGAGACGCCGTTGGCCACGATGTCGGGCTTGATGCGCCCGTCGTCGCACGGTCCCCAACTCGAAAACGTGGACTGCACCACGTCGGCGGGCACCGAGTAGCCGGCCGGGATGTCGTTGACGGCGCCCACGGTGAGCACGTTCTTCGCGACCGCGTACGCACCGACCGTGTCGTATCCGCCGAACTGCCCGTCGTTGCCGTGCACGTCGGTCGCGGAGACCCACGCGACGCCGTTCCAGTGGAAGTGCGACCCGCCTGGTGCGACGTCGTTGCGGTCGTTTCCGGCCGCGACGCAAATGAGATAGTTCGGCGCGTTGTACGCGATGGCGTCGAAGTCGGCCGCGTTGGAATCGTAGAACCCGAAGACGTAGTCCTCGGTGGTACTGATGGAAAGGTCGCCGTACCAGTAATTCGCCTCCCACCCGGTCGCGATCCCGTACGAATGGTTGGAGATCATGAGCGGATAGTTAGCCGCGGCGTTCGCCATCTCCACCGTGTCGGAGAACCAGTCGTAGGCGTGCAAGGGCGCCTCGTACGACATGCCGCGCGCGGTCGGGTCGACGCCGCCCGCCACCATCGTGCCCGCGACGTGCGTCGAATGCGGGTGCGTGGGCGTCACCGGCACGTCCATTTGCGAGACCCGCCCGCCAAACTCCTGGTGGATGGTGAGCACGCCGCCGCCATCCCACACCGCGAGTTCGCCCGCGTTCGTGGTCGACCCGGTGAGCGAATAGAACCCGCCGCCGACGCCGAGCGGCCACACGTCCCATGTGCGCACCGTCTTGGCGGCGACGAGGTTGTTCAAGATGAAGTACGTCGGCGTGCCGTTGTCGCGCATGAACATGAGCTGCACACCGGCGGCGCGGTCGCGCGCTTGCTGCGCTGGGTCGCCGATTAGATCGAAGTAAGCGGGCGTGCGTCGCGCGTCGAGAGCGCGTTGGAAGCTCGACGACAAGTCACGAAGATGGTTCGGGTCGTAGGGACGCTGCGCCACGGCGGGTGCGGCGACGGCGACGATCGCGACGAGGCACGCGATCGTGAGTACGCCACGCGCCCGCGCGTCGACGCCGAGTCCGGGAGCGCGCAAGGTGAGGGCCATCGCGTTTCTCCTGGTGGAATCGTGCACGGCAGGTGTCGCCACGAGGGCGACCGGACCGCGGGAGTGTAACAGAGCGCCGCGCCGTCCGCAACGAGTTGGTTAACGCTGCCAGGCGCGGGCCAGCGCGGCCCCCACGTACTCGCCCGCGCGCACGTTGCCTAGGTCCGACAAGTGGGTGTCGGCGTCGCGGTAGCTACCGCGGTCCGTGAGGGCGTCGGTCATTTCCACGACGGGGCTCGCGGCGAAGGCGTCGCGCACGAAAACGTGCGCCGCGTTCATCGGCGCGACGTCGTCCGCGTCCAGCGCGAGCGCTCGCTGCAGCTCGGCGTCGACCCACGCGCGCTCGGGAAACACGACCAGCACGAAGGGGACGCGCATCTCGTTCGCGATCGCGTGCATGGTATGGATCGCGTTGGCGGCTTCGTCGCGCGCGTGGGGGACGGCGTCGATGCGGCGCGCGTTGGCGAGGCCGCGCTCGACGGTGGCGCGCAGGAACGGCGACACGACGCGGAGCGTGTCGGGGGTAAGGTCGCACGGGCCTTGGTCGACGGTGACGGCATTCAGCATCTCCTTGGTCGACGCGCGCGCGAAGAAGGTGAGGATCATGGCCCAGCGGAACGTGCGCGTGTTGAGGGGGTGGAACGTGCGCAGAAACCACGAGCGTGGGAAGCGCGAGATGATGCCGGCGACGACGCGGCGCTCGGTGCGCGGGAGGTTGTCGGCAAAATCGTTCTCGAGCACGAGATTGTAGACGACGGCATCGATGGGGCAGCCGAGCGCGCGCTGCCAGCGTAGCAAATTAAGCGCTTCGACGGGGCCGTAGCCCGATACGCCCGCATTGACGACGCGCGCGTCCGGGTTCCATTGCCCGCGCAGCACGCGCTCGACCACGTCGGCGTAGTTGCACGCGCGCGCCCGCCCGCTCCCTTCGGTGTAGGAGTCGCCGAGGAACAGCACACGCGGGCCGTCGCTGGAATCGGGGCGCACGAAGCACTCGTCGCGCGCGCCGCCGCCAAACGCCTTTTTGAGAATCACGGGCGGATTGCCGGACGCGGGCACTTCGTAGTACTGGCCCAGCAGTCCGGCGGGGTTGCCGGTGACGAAGAGGCGGTCGCCGAAGACCAGCAGCACATTCAATATGCACACGAACGCGACCACGCCGCGGTACCACCCGCAAGCGCGCGCGAAGCGGCCGCGCGCGAGCTCGGCGATCTGCGCGACCAGAGCGACCGCCGCGAGCACGAGCAACGCGTCGGCGAGCCGCGACAACTGGAGCGCACCCGTATTGAAGACGCCGAGCGGCAAGTACGAGGTGTGGTCTTGAATCACGATGGCGGCGATTGCGCACGCGGTCACCGCGATGAACGCGACGCGCACCGCCGTGCGCGCGCGCCGGCGGGCCGGGAAGGGAATGACGGTTGCGGTCGGGCGACCCATGGCGATGCTTTCCGGTAGCATTGCATGCACCCCCGCGTCAATGGATTGGTTCACTCGGGACCAGCGGGAATGTGGTAGTATGAGCGCCGTACCGAGAGCCGCGCGACCTCCCCGGTCGCATGTCTGCAAAAGGGCTGCATCTTCGCTTCGACCCTCGGGCGCCAACTCGCCGACCAGGAGTTCGCGTCATGAACACCATGCTTCGAGTGCTCGTTCTCGCGCTGGCCGCGGCGTTCGTCGCCGCGCCGGCGCATTCCGACTGGACCGTCGACGGCAACGTCATCTCCGACGCCGACGATCTGCAAATGAATCCCGTGATCATTTCGGACGGAGGGACGGGGGCGATCGTCGCGTGGCAAGACCGGCGCAACGGCGTCGACTTCGACGTCTACGTACAGAGGGTCGATGCATCGGGAAACGCGCTGTGGACCGCGGGCGGCGTGGCCGTGTGCACGGAAGCCGGCGATCAGAGCGATCCGCGTCTCGTCTCCGATGGAGCCGGCGGCGCCGTCATCGTGTGGGAGGACGCGCGCACCACCACCAACTTCGACGTGTACGTGCAACG
>CAZLLI010000011.1:0-43279 GCA_964560355.1 uncultured bacterium
AACCGTCGGGCTTAACCGCCCTTGGGGGTTCGAGTCCCTCGCCCTCCGCCAGTTTGCGGGCCGCGGTCGGCGCGGCTCGGTTAAGGGAAAGAATTGGGAGAGGTGGCCGAGTAGGTCGAAGGCGACGGTTTGCTAAACCGTTGTACGGGCCTTAAACCTGTACCGAGGGTTCGAATCCCTCCCTCTCCGCCACTAACGGCGCCGCGCGTTTCACCGCCGGCGCGATGCGGAGGCGCCCCATGTTGATGAAGTCCGCGGTCGTCAAGAGACTCGACCTGGGTTCGCTCTTCAAGATGGCCTTCGTGTTGTACGCGACACTTGGCTTCGTGTGCGGACTGTTCTACGGAGCGATCATCGCGTTGATCGGGAGCTTCGGCGCCATGTGGGGCGAAGACCTCCCGTTCATGGGCCACTGGGGTGGTGCGCTGGGCATCATCGTCATTCCGCTCCTCGCCATGGTGTACGGCGTCATGGGTTCGATCGTGGTGACGATCGCCGGCGCGTTGTACAACGTGGCGGCGAGGTTCGTCGGCGGGGTCAAGATGACCGTCGACGTCACCGACTTCTCGGGGCCGCCGTCGGCCTGATTCGACATTTCAAGAACATGGGCGCCCGTAGCTCAACTGGATAGAGCGTGTGGCTACGGACCACAAGGTTAGGGGTTCAAGTCCTCTCGGGCGCGCCATCTCTCCCTTCGTTTCAAACGAAATCCCGAAAAGCTGAAACCTTGGCTGCGTTCGCCCGGTCCTAGTGGGCGTGCAGGGAGCAGCGGCATGCAACATCCGTGTCAACGGCCGCGTAGTCATGCCAACATCGACTTGGCGCCCGACAGTTGCCTCGAACCCCACGGAGTGATGCTGTGAAGAAGCCGAGCCGGAAGACCCTCCTGATTTCCCTCATCGCGATCGTTGTGGTCGGCGTCGGACTGGCCTTCATGGCCAAGACCCGCATGGGTGTGAAGACCAGCGCCAGCGCGGATTCCACCGCAACCGCGGACACCACCAAACCGGCCGGCGCCGACGCCAAGACCCACGACAAGAAGGACAAGAAGAAGAAAAAGAAGGGCGAGAAGGTCGACGCCCCCGTCCCGGTCGAAGTGACGACGGTTTCGCCGCGTTCCATCTCCACGTACTACCAAACCACCGCCACCCTCGAACCCGAGAAACGCGTCGACATCCTCACCAAGATCGCGGGCGAGGTGCGCGAAACGCTGGTCGAAGAGGGCGACTTCGTCAAGGAGGGCGAGTCGTTGTGCCGCCTCAAGGACGACGAGCTCAAGGTGGCGCTCGACGAGGCGCGCATCAACCGCGACCAGCAAAAGCTCGAACTCGAGCGCGTGGAAACCATGCGCGCGCAGAGCCTCATCTCGGACAAGGAGTACCAACAAATCAAGTACTCTTCCGAGCTGGCGGACAACCGCTACCAGTCGGCGCGCGTGAAGTACGAGTACACGCAAATCAAGGCGCCGTTCTCGGGCATCGTCACGCAGCGCCTGGTCGACCCGGGCGAAAACATTCCCATGGGCGCCAAGCTCTTCATGATGGCGGACACGCAGCCGCTGCTCCTCTACATGTATCTGCCCGAAACCGAGGCGCGCCGCGTGCGGAAGGGGCAGCGCGTCGCGATTCGTCCCGACGTCCCCGACGCGCAGGAATTCGAGGGCGAAGTTCTGCGCGTCGCCCCCGAAGTCGACCAGCGCACGGGCACGGTCAAGGTGACCGCGCAAACGCGCGCGGGCGGCGTGCCCGGGAGTTTCGTGCGCGTGCGCATTCTCATGGACACGCACGACGGCGTGCTCGCGATTCCGCGCCGCAGCATTGTTTCCGACGCGGGGGACCGCTTCGTGTTCATCGCCGCCGCCGACACCGTGCGCAAGGTCGAGGTGGGCGTCGGCTACGAAGATGAGACGCACGCCGAAGTGACGACCGGCCTCGCGTCGGGCGACACCGTCGTCACCGCGGGGGTGGGCGGCATCCGCGACGGCAGCAAGGTGAAGGTCGTGCACCCCGACGACGTCGCGCGCACCGATAAGAAGCCCGCCCCGAGCGAGAAGAAGAAGTAGCGCTCGGCGTCGCGCCGAGAACGCCATGCGCATCGTCGACTTTTCCATCCAGCGCCCCGTAACGGTGACGATGATCTTCGTCGCCGTGATCGTGTTCGGCGTGGTAGCGCTGACCCGACTCGACCTGCGCCTGCTCCCCGACATCTCGTATCCGTCGCTCACCATCCAGACCGAGTACGCGGACGCCGCGCCGGCCGAAGTCGAGAACTTCGTCACGCGCCCGTTGGAAGAAGCCGTGGGCGTCATCAGCGGGCTGCGCACCATCCGCTCGGTGTCGAAACCGGGCATGTCGGAAATCACGCTCGAGTTCTCGTGGAAAACGCACATGCAATACGCGGCTCTCGACGTGCGCGACAAGATCGACCTGGTGCAGCTCCCGCGCGAAGCCAAGGCTCCCGTCATTTTGCGCTACGACCCCTCGCTCGACCCCGTTATGCGCATCGGCATTTCCGGCACCGACAATCTGGTGCGCCTGCGCAACCTCGCCGACTACACCATCAAGAAGGACCTGGAGGCGCTCGACGGTGTGGCGAGCGCGAAGGTGCTGGGCGGTCTGGAGGAGGAGATCCAGGTCGAGATCGACGAACGTCGCCTCGCGAGCTACGGCATTCCGATCTCGCTGGTCGCGGCGCGGCTGGCGCAGGACAACGTCAACCAGTCGGGCGGGAGGCTCCGTGACAAGGGCGCCGAGTTCTTGCTTCGCACCGAGAACGAATTCCAGAGCGTCGACGACATCGCCAATACCATCGTGCGCGAGGAAGAGGGCCGCCGCGTCATCCTCGCCGATTTGGGCTCGGTGACGCGCGGGCACGTGGAGCGCGACGTCATCACACGCTTGAACGGCGAGGAAGTGGTGGAGATCGCAATCTACAAGGAGGGCGACGCCAACACGGTGGCGGTGGCCGACGCGGCCAAGCGGCGCTTGCATGCGCTCGAAAAGCAGCTCCCGGACGGCGTCAAAATCGAGACCCTGTTCGACCAGTCGCGGTTCATCAAGAGCTCCATCAACGAGGTGCGTTCGAACGCGCTGCAGGGCGCGCTCCTCGCCATTCTGGTCTTGTATTTATTCCTGCGCGACCTGCGCAGCACGATCATCATCGGGCTCTCGATCCCCATCTCGATCATGTTCACGTTCGTGATCATGCAGCAGCTGGGCGTGTCGCTGAACATGATGTCGCTGGGCGGGCTCGCGCTGGGCGTGGGCATGCTGGTCGACAATTCGATCGTGGTGCTGGAGAGCATCTCGCGCCACAAGGAGCGCGACCCCGACCGCCGGGCGGCGACATTGCGCGGCGCCAAAGAAGTCGCGGGGGCGGTCACGGGTTCCACCCTGACCACGGTGGCGGTGTTTCTGCCCATCGTGTTCGTCGAAGGCATCGCGGGCCAGGTATTCAAAGACCAGGCGCTGACGGTGTCGATCTCGCTCGTCGCGTCGCTGATCGTGTCATTGATGTTGATCCCCATCGCGTCGGCGATGGACTTCGGGGCGCACGCGCCGGCGTCGCCCGCGCCCCCAGCCGGTGAAGCGCCCAGGCGGCGGGTCGCGCGCGGTTTGGCCGCGGCGCGGCGCTTCCTCTTCACCACCGCACCCACCGCGGCCCTCCGCGCGATTCGGGTCGCGGTCTCGTGGTTGGCGCGCCTCTTCGCCGTGGTCGCGAGGCCGCTCCACGTCCTCTATGACCGCTTCTACCCGCGCTTCGAGGCCGGTTACGCCCGCGCGCTGGACCGCGTGCTGGCGCGTCGCCGTCGTTTCTTGACGTGGTCGCTCGCGCTGTTCGCGGCGTCGCTGGCGGCGGCACCGTTCGTGGGGCGCGAGATGATCCCGCAGTTCTCGCAGGGCGAGTTCAGCTTCGCCGTGCAGATGCCGGAAGGCACCCCGCTCGAGAGCACCGACGCGCGCCTTTCCGACATGGAGGCGATCGCGGCGGCCGAGCCCGGCGTCGAGTCCTACTTCACCAGCGTCGGGACCGCGAGCCGACTGGGCAGCAACGTGAAGAGCAAGGACGAGAACATCGGCCAGCTCAACGTCGTGATGGAATCGAAGGGCGACAAGCACGCGGAAGCGGCGCTGGTATCGTCGCTGCGCGCCAAGTTCGAGAACGTGGAAGGCGCCACGGTCAAATTCGCGCGGCCGTCGTACTTCAACTTCCAGACCCCGCTGGAAGTGCACGTGTTCGGCTACGACCTGGACGAAATTCGAGACTTCGCCGACGGCCTGGTGGTCGAGATGGCGCGCATTCCCGGCGTGAGGGACGTGAAGTCGTCGCTCGAGTTCGGCAACCCCGAGCTCGACGTAGAGTTCGACCGCGTGCGCATGTCGGCCATGGGTCTCGCGGTGGAAGACGTGGCCAACACCGTGCGCACCAAGATCAAGGGCGACGTTCCCACAAAGTTCAAGGAGCGCGACAAGCAAGTCGACATCCGCGTGCGCACCAGTGCGTGGCGCGCGGAGGACGTCGACGCGATGCGCGCGTTGGTGGTGGCGGAGCGCGAGGGTACCCCCATCCTGCTCGGCAGCATCGCCGACGTGCGGGTGGCGAGCGGCGTCAACCAGATCTCGCGCGTGTCGCAGCAGCGCGCCGCCGTCGTGTCGGCCAACATCGCGGGGCGCGACCTCGGCGGCGTCGCGCAGGACGTGGAGGCGGTGCTGGCGTCGACGACGGTGCCGGAGGGCCTCACCGTCGAGCTCGGCGGCGAGAACGAAGAGCTCATGCGCTCGTACCGCAGCCTGGTCCTCGCGCTCATACTCGCGGTATTCCTCGTCTACCTGGTGATGGCGGCGCAGTTCGAATCGTTCCTGCACCCCTTCATCATCATGTTCACGGTGCCGCTGGCCGCCATCGGCGTCATCCTGACGCTGCTGGTCACGCGCACCTCCTTCAGCGTGATTGTTTTCATCGGCGTCATCTTGCTGGCGGGTATCGTCGTCAACAACGGCATTGTGCTGATCGATTACATCAACACGCTGCGGCGCGAAGGCATGGCCAAGGCCGAGGCGATTCGCTCCGCCGGTCTGGTGCGATTGCGTCCCATCCTGATGACGACGCTGACCACGGTGCTGGGCCTCTTGCCGATGGCGCTGGGCCTCGGCGAGGGCGCCGAGATTCGCACCCCCATGGCGCTCACGGTGGTGGGCGGGCTGTCCATCGGTACGCTGCTCACGCTGTTCGTGATCCCGGCGCTCTACGCGACGGTCGCGCGGGGCGACTAGGCGGCCATGAAACTCCACGAGCTGTCGGTCAAGAAACCCGTGCTGGTGATGATCGGCCTCGTCACCCTGGTCGCGATGGGCGGCATCGCGTCGTTCAAGCTCCCGATCGAATTCCTCCCGCACGTCGAATTCCCGTTCATCGGCGTATTCATCCCGTACCCCAACTCGCACCCGGACTACATCGAGCGGCACATCGTGAAGCCGGTGGAAGAGGTCTTCGCCACGCTCGGCAACGTGCGGCGCATCCAGTCGGAGACGCAGCCCGACGGCGCCTTCGTGGGCGTCGAGTTCCAGTGGGGGCGCGACGTGGGCGTGCTGCGCATGGAGGTCAAGGAGAAGCTCGATCAGATCAAGTCGGAATTGCCCGCCGACATCGAGCACATGCAGATCTTCACCTTCGACACCAACGATATCCCCATCCTCGAGGGTCGTATCTCGGCCCACGGCCGCGACCTCTCGGGGAGCTACGACTTGATCGAGCGTTCCATCATCAATCCCTTGAAGCGAATCGACGGCGTCGGCAACGTGTTCATCCACGGCGTGGAGCCGCGCGAAATATCGATCTACTTGAGTCTCGACAAGATCAAGGCGCACCGCGTGGACGTGGGGAACGTGTTCCGCCTCCTGCAATCGGCCAACGCCACCGTCTCGGGCGGCGAGATCACCGCACGCGGCAAGCGCTACACCATTCGTGCACTGGGGAGCTTCAACCAACTCGACGACATCGAGAACCTGGTGGTGAGCCCGGAAGGGCTGCGCCTCAAGGACATCGCCGAGGTCTATTACGGCGAGCCGGTGGTGACCTTCGGGCGCCGGTTGAACGGCGAGCCGGCGGTCGCGTTCTGGATCCAGAAAGCGAGCAACGCCAACACGGTCGAAGTCGCTCGGCGCGTGAACGCGGCCTTGAAGAAGATGAAAACCGACCCCGCGCTCAAGGGCATCGACGTGCTCCTGTTCTTCGACCAGTCGAAGGAAATCCTGAACGGCGTCAACGGCCTGCGCGACGCCGGACTGCAGGGCGGGCTGCTCGCCATCGGCATTCTGTATTTCTTCCTGCGCCGCATGTCGACCACGCTGGTCATTGCCATCGCCATCCCGTTCTCGCTCGTGTGCACGCTCGCGTTTTTGTATTTCACCGGCTACACGCTCAACATGCTCACCATGATGGGGCTGATGCTGGGCGTCGGCATGCTGGTCGACAACGCCATCGTGGTGCTGGAGTCGATCTACCAGCACCAATTGAAGCGCGAGGATCCGACCCACGCCGCCATCACCGGCGCCGACTCGGTCGCGGTCGCGGTGACGGCGTCGACCCTGACCTCGGTCATCGTGTTTGCGCCCATCGTGTTCGGCTCCAAGAACGACGAGCTGTTCGTGTGGCTGTCGTCGGTGGGGGTGACCATCTCGGTCGCGATCCTGTTCTCGCTGCTGGTCTCGCTCACGCTGATCCCGTTCCTCGCCTCGCGCTCGAAGAAGCCGAAGGAGATCAAGCAATTCCGCGTCCTGGAGATTCTGGAAGAGCGCTACGTCGACGCCCTGCGCTGGGCCACCTTCAAGCACCGCAACTGGACCTTCGCCATCGTGGCCGGTTCGCTGGTCGTGACCGCGGCGGCGGTCAAGGTCATCGGGCTCAAGGGGCCGCAGAACGACGACGCCCTCCTCATCGAACGCATCGAGATGGACTACGAGTTCTCGCAGAACGTTGACTATCACGAGGCCGACGCCTACGTGCGCCGCGTGGAGAGCATCCTCGAAGCCAAGCGCGACTCGCTCGGTATCGAAACCATTTACTCGTACTACGCCGACAACGACGGTTTCACCACCGTCTATTTCAAGGAGAAGTCCTTGAGCAAGGAGCTGCTCAAGACCAAGCGCAAGGCGCTGCGCGCCGCCATCCCCGACATCGCGGGCATGAAGCTGCGCTTCGGCGACGAGAGCGGCGAGAACAGCGGGGGCGCCCAGCTCATGCAGGTCAACCTGTTCGGCGAGGACAAGCTGGTGCTGGAAGACCTCGCCAACGAGGTCAAGCGCCGCTTCGGTTATCTCAAGGACCTGACCGACGTGAAGACCAGCGTCGAAATGGGGAGGGAAGAGATCAACATCGCGCTCGACTCCGATTTGGTGGCGCGCCAGCAGATGACCGCGAACGACGTCGCCACCGTGATGGGGCTCACCTTCCGCGGCTTCGAGCTCGACCGTTTCCGCGGCGAAGACCGCGAGGTGCCGATGTCGATCAGCCTGGACCCCAAGGACCAGGTGGGCATCTACAACCTGCGCAACCTCATGGTGGGCATGAACGGCGAGCGCGAAGTCACGCTCGGCTCGGTGGCGAACTTCGTCGAGAAGCGCGGGCCGACCCAGATCGAACGCGACAACCAGCGCACCATCGTGTCGGTCCAGGGGCTGTACGAAGGTGAGCGCTTCGACGATCTGATGGACGACGTGCGCGGCATCATGAACTCGATGACGCTGCCACCCAGCTACGCGTGGTCGTTCAGCCGCCGCATCCAGGAGAAGAACGAGCAAGCGCAGCAGATGCTGATCAACGCACTCCTCGCGATTCTGTGCGTGTACTTGATGATGGCGGCGCTGTTCGAGTCGTACCTGCACCCGCTCGTGATCATGATCTGCCTGCCGCTGGCGGCGGTCGGCGTGGTGTGGATGTTGATGCTGACGGGCACCTCCTTCGGCCTCATGGCCATGATCGGCACCGTGATCTTGATCGGCGTGGTGGTGAACAACGGCATCGTGCTGATCGACCACGTCAATCATCTGCGCAAGGAAGGCATGCCGATGGAGGAAGCGATCATCGCGGGCGGCCGCGAGCGCCTGCGCCCGATCCTGATGACCGCGCTCACCACCATTCTGGGGCTGATCCCGATGGCGGTGGGGGGCTCGCACATCGGCGACGCGCAGTACTACCCGCTCGCGCGCGCCGTCATGGGCGGGCTCGTGAGCTCCACCTTCCTCACTCTATTGGTATTGCCCGCCTACTACATCGCGGGGGAGAACGCGAAGGCGTGGTGGCTGGGCGTGCTGGCGCGATCGAGGCCGTCGCACGCGGCGGGCCCATCGCCTCGCACGGGCGAAGCGCCCACCCGGCGTCCCTGACCCCGGCGCTGGCCAAGCTCGGCGGCCCTCCCCTATAATCGCCGCGTGTCACACCCCATCATCGTCACCGGCGGGGCCGGCTTCATCGGCAGCAACTTGGTCGACGCGCTGAATCGGCGCGGTCATGACGACGTCATTGTCGTCGACCACGTCGAGGGCGACGCCGGCAAGCTTCGCAACCTCGAGCGCCTGCGAATCGGCGAGTACGTCGACAAGGGCGAGTTTCGCGCCCGCGTGCGCGCGGGAAAAGCGCCGCATGCGAGCGCGGTCTTCCACCTGGGCGCGTGCAGTTCGACCACCGAGACCGACGAGCGCTATCTGCGCGACAACAACACCGACTATACGCGCGACCTGTGCGAATGGTCGCTGCGCACGGGCGCGCGCTTCGTTTACGCGTCGAGCGCCGCGACTTACGGCGACGGATCGCTCGGCTACTCCGACGACGACGCGGTGACACCGACCCTCCAGCCGCTCAATCTCTACGGCGCGTCGAAGCAGTGGTTCGACGCGTGGGCGCTCGCGAACGGCGTGCTGAAGCGCGTCGCCGGCATCAAGTATTTCAACGTGTACGGTCCCTGGGAAGACCACAAGGGCGACATGCGCTCGCTGGTCAACAAGGCCTACGCGCAAGTACTGCGCGACGGCGAGATCGCGCTCTTCAAGTCGTACCGCCCCGAATACCAGGACGGCGAGCAGACCCGCGATTTCATCCACGTGGACGACGCCGTCGCGGTGACGCTCTTTTTCCTCGACCACCTGGACGTATCGGGTTTATACAACTGCGGGACGGGTGTGGCGCGCACGTGGGTCGACTTGACGCGCGCGCTGTTCGCGGCGATGGGATTGCCGCCTCGCATTCGTTTCATCGACATGCCGGAGAGTATCAAGGAGAAATACCAGTACCACACCCAGGCCGACATGACGAAGCTGCGCGCGGCCGGGTACTCGGCGCCTTTCTTGCAAGTCGAGGACGGCGTTCGTCGCTACGTGCAGGAGTACTTGAAACCGCAGTCGGTTCGCTGACAATTCCTCGATGACCAGTCCCATCGCGCCCAAAGTTCGCGTCGGCTTGATCGGCGCCGGCTACGTGGCCGCGCACCACCTGCGCGCGCTGAATGCGCTCCCGTTCGTCGAAGTCGTCGGCATCTGCGACCGCGACCGCTCGCGCGCGGAAGCGTTGGCGAGGAAGTTCCGGGTTGGTGCAGTTTATTCGGACCTCTCGTCAATGGCTGGGGCGAGGCCTGAGGTAATTCACATTCTCACCCCGCCCGAATCGCATTGCTCGCTAGCGCTCGCATCCATGGAAATGGGCTGCCACGTCTTCGTCGAGAAGCCGATGGCGGAGTCGGTGGAGGAGTGCGACCGCATGATCGCGTTCGCGCGCGCGAAGGGCGTCGTGCTGTCGGTCAACCACTCGGACCGTTTCGACCCGGTGGTGCTGCAGGCGATCAAGGTCGCGCGCTCGGGTGCGATCGGCGACGTGCTCGCGGTGCACTCGATTCGAAGCTCGGACTACCCGACCTACGCGGGCGGGCCGCTCCCGCAGCCGTATCGCCAGGGGTCGTATCCGTTCCGCGACCTGGGCGTGCACAGCTTGTATTTGGTCGAGAGCTTCGTGGGGCCGGTGCAGAACCTGATGGTTCGCTTCTACGAATCGGGTCGTAACCCCATGCTCACCTTCGACGAGTGGCGCGCGTACGCGGAGTGCGAGCAAGGCACGGGCTCGATGTATCTCTCGTGGAACACGCGCCCCATCCAAAGCGAACTGGAGATCCACGGCACGCGCGGTGTCATCAAGGTCGACCGCTTCCTGCAAGTGTGCGACGTCAATCGCATCCTGCCGGGGCCGAAGCAGATCGGAAACATCCTGAACGGATTTCGCAACGCGGTGAAGCGCTCGTTCGTGATCCCGTTCAACCTGGTGCGCTTCATGACGGGGTCGCTGAAGCCGTCGCCGGGGATCTATCGCTGCGTGCAGGATTTTCACATCGCGCTCCGCAACGGCGCCACCATCCCGGTGCCGGCCGAAGAAGGGCGCCGCATGGCGAAGTGGATCGATTTCGCGAGCCGCGACGCCGACCACCAAAAGGCGCTCCGTCTCCAGCACGAGATGACGAAGCCGCTCGCGCACGCGCGCGTGCTCGTCACGGGCGGCGCGGGATTCCTGGGGCGCGTGCTGGTCGAGCGCCTGCGCGAGCGCGGCGACGCGGTGCGGCTCCTCTTGCGGCGCGGCGCCGGCGCGGACGACGCCGTCGTGGTGGGAAGCCTGGGCCAGCCCGACCTGGTCGACCGCGCGGTGCAAGGCGTCGACGTGGTCTATCACTTGGGCGCGGCCATGAAGGGCGCCAAGGAAGAGTTCGAGCAGGGGACGGTGTGGGGGACGCGCAATATCATCGACGCGTGCGTGCGCCACGGCGCGGCACTCGTGTACGTGAGCTCGATGAGTGTGGCCGACCACGCGGGCCACGCGGACGGCGTGCCGGTCACCGAGCAGTCGCCGTACGAACCGCACCCCGATCGCCGCGGCGTGTACACGCAGACCAAGTTTCGCGCCGAGCAGATGGTGCTCGACGCCGTGCGCGAGCAAGGGCTGCGCGCGGTGGTGGTGCGGCCGGGGCAGATCTTCGGCCCCGGCGCCGAGCACGTGACGCCGAACGGCGTCATCGGTCTGGCGGGGCGCTGGATCGTCGCGGGGGGCGGTACGCGCATGCTGCCGCTCGTCTATCGCGACGACGTCGTCGACGCGCTGCTTGCCGCCGCGCAGTCGGAACGCGCGTGGGGACAGGTGATCAACGTGGTCGACCCGACCGCGATCACGCAGAACGACTACCTCGCGTGGGCGGCGCGCGTGCAGCCGCTCAAGGTGGTGCGCTGGCCGGTGTGGGTGCTGATGGTGCTCGCGACCGGAATCGAAGTGCTGGGGAAAGTGCTCAAGCGCGACGTGCCGCTCACGCGCTACAAGATTCGTTCGCTGAAACCGCTCTCGCCCTTCGACGTCGCGAAAGCGCGCGACGTGCTGGGCTGGTCGCCGCGTGTGGGCACCTTGGATGGATTGAAGCGAACTTTCGGCGGGGGAGTTTAGCGCCGCGCCGGGCGCGGACCACGCGGCACATCGTCGCTGCGTGGATACCCGGGTCGATGACCGGACTCATTGTTCCGGCCCCGCGCCGACGCGGCTAAACCATTATAGAGGCGTACGGACGCCCTTTCCAGCCTAGAACCCGAACGACGCCTGGATGGCCGGGATGAGATCCCAGTCGTCCGGGAAGCGCGTCATCTGCGCCACACCCTTGATCGCCAAGTCGCGCGACACGTGATAGCCGACGCCGGTCTCGACGCGGTACACGTTCTCGTCCCACGACATGGTTTCGCCCGCGCTGTTCTGAACGTTCGCGAACACCAAGCCGTCGACGCGCGCGCACACGTCCCAGCCCGGCGCCAGCGCGTACACGGTCTGCAGGTACGCCGACTGGTTGCTCAACCCGTCGGCGCGGATGGGTGTGTCGTAGCGGTTGTAGAAGTATTCGCCCATGAACCACAGGCGCCCGACCTTCCAGTCGAAGCTCAAGCCGTACAAGTCTTGGTAGTAGTCGTTGACGGTGCGACCCGCGGGCAGGTACTGCGCGACCGCGCGGTCCAGGTAGGCGCCGTGGGCGATCGATCCCCACACCTTGAATCCGGGCGTGAAGGCGAAGCCGAGCTTGGCATGCGGCGCGAGGTTGTCGTTGATGTCGGTGCCTTGCACGGTCGCCGACGGCGGACCGAGTGTGAGTCCGAGCGAGAATTCGAGCCGCCCCAGCGTGCCGAGCGTGAACAACCCGTAGTTCCAGCAGTTGTCGTATAACACCGGCATGGCGGCGTAGCGGTAGCCGCGCGTCCCGTTGGAGTCGGCGTAGGTGACGCCGTACTCCTGGCCGCGCCCGCGTTTCGACAACAGGTCGTCGAGGTCGTTCGGCATCATGGTGTAGGGCAGCGTCGACTTCCAGTACTGCTGCAGCGGAATCCCGATCAGCGGGTTCTTGTTCGAGTACGTGTTGCTGGCCCAGATGCCGTCGTGGACGGGAATGAGCCCCGCTTCGATGAAGATGTTCCGTTCTTCGTGCACGCGCTGCATGATGTAGCCGCCGAAGAAGCGGAACTCGCTGTAGCTCTCGGGCGAAATCAAGAACTGCAGGTACACCGACGTGTTGCCGCGCTTGCCGTCGACGAACAGGCGCGTACGCAACGCGTCGAAGTTGCCGTCGTTGGTGTTGTTGGTATTGAGGTAGCGGTAGTCGCCGACGTCGGACGCGACCAGGTCGACCAGCCCGCGCACCTGGATGGCGCTCGTGGTCTGCGCGCGCGCGCTCACCGCGATGCCGAGCAGCGCCAGCACCAGGAACGTCGCGACGGCGATCGAGCGCCCCGCGGTGGAAGGAACCATGTGGATCGTGTGCGTCGTGCGTCTCATACCAGGACTCCTTGTTCATTCTGCGGCGCGCTCACCGGAGCGCTCGCCGCGGGCCCCGAACGGGGCAGCGCGATCGCGAACGTACTGCCGCGACCGGGCGTGCTGGTGACCGTGATCCGGCCGCCGTGCTTCTCGACGATCGCCTTGCACAGCGCCAGACCCAGACCGAATCCCTTGCTCCCGAAACCGTAAGTACCCGACGAGTGGTGCATGACGTCGCCCACTTCGTAGATTTTGTCGAAGATCCACTTGAGCTCGTGCTGCGGGATGCCGATGCCGGTGTCTTCGACGGTGACGTGGACTTCCTTCTCGCACTGGCGCGTCGATACGCGGACGCGCCCGCCGTCGGCGGTGAAGCGGACGGCGTTGTCGAGGAGCGCGAGGAACGCGTCGGCGAAGCGCTGCGGGTCGACCACCGCGAAGAGGGGCTCGTCGCCGAGCTCGAGGGTAAGGCGGAGCTTGCGCGCCTCCGCCACCACGCGGCGGTCCATGGCCGCTTCGCGCACGATCTCGCGAATGTCGCGCCGGCACAATTGCAGCGACTGCAGCCCCTGCTCGTAGTAGGTGAGGTCCAACATCGACTGCACGAGCTTGTTTAGCCCCGTGAGCTGTTCGGTGATCATGGTGGTGGTCTCGCGCACCTTCTCCGGCAATTGCCCCATGGCGCCGCTCGCGATCATTTCGTTGAAGCCGGTGATGATGGTGAGCGGCGTGCGCAGCTCGTGGCCGGCCAGAGCGATGAAGTTGCTCTTGGCCTGGTCGAGATTTTTCAGGTTTTGCACGTAGGTGGAGAGCGACTCGCGCATGAGCGCGAAGTTCTTGCTCAAGAGCGCGAGCTCGTCGCGCCCGCGCATGTCGATGGGGTAGTTGTACTGGCCCTTCTGCAAAGCCACCGACGCGGCCACGATGCGCGAGAGCGGACTCGTGATGGAGTTCGCGACCCCGAAGCCCACCACCAGCGTCACCGCCAGCGCGGCCAAGCCGCCGAGCGCGAGCCGGCGCTCGAGCATGAGAATGGGCGCCATCTCGGCCATGAGCTCGCGGCCGATGAGCGCGTCGAAGCCGTCTTCGGGCGCGACCCCGCCCACGCCGACGTGGATGGTGAGGTACTCGCGCCCGTTGTGGTCGCGGCTGAAGGCGTCGGACAGCGTCACCGAGCCGCGCGCGATGGTGGTGGCGACGTCGGCGCGCGGGTGCCAGTCGACGGATTCGCCGGGCGCGGTGGCGTAGGTGCTCGCGAGCGCGACACCGTTGCGCGCCATGCACACGTCGGCGCCGGTGAGGCGCTTCACTTCGCCCGCGAACTCGTCGTCCAAGTAGCTCCCCAGGCGAATCACGGCCTCCAAGTTGTGCAGGACGTACACGGGCGCGACCGCCGCCGCCACGATGCGCCCGCCGTCCTCGTAGAAGTCCGCCACCGCGGAGCCGCGCATCGCGAGGCCGAGGCCCGCGCCGCCGCCGCGCGCGTCGTTCGCCGTCACCGCGGCGTGGGCGAGACGGTCGTCGCCGCCCCCGCGCGCGACGCGCGTGATGAAGCGCCCGTCGGCGTCGAACACTTCCATGAAGTCGGCGTCGGTGATGCGCAGGAAATCGTCGGCGATGCCTTCCAGCGTGGGCACGAACTCGGCGCCGCGCTCTTCGCGCGGGATCGAGAACGGCGCGAAGAAGCGCGGGTCGCGCACCGTCACCTGCGCCATGCTGACGAGCTCGTTGCGGCGCGACGTCACCATCTGCACGAAGACCGAGCCCGCTTCGGTGAGGCTCTCATTGACGCGACGGCGCACGGTGTCGTTGGCCGTGTGCATGGCCGAGAGCAGGATCGTCACCAAGATGGCGATCAGCGGCACGGTCGTGAGCACGACGATGCGAGATCTGACGGATCCGAAACGCAGCATGCGATCCTCGTCGTTCCTGAAACCTAGAGCGACACGTCCAACTTGGTGACGCCGTCGCCCACCGACGTCTTCACGGTGCGGTCGCCCAAGTCCGGGTGCCAAACCTTCAGCGTGTAGTCGCCGTTGGGCACGTTCGACAGCACGAACTCCCCGTTTTCGTCGGGTTGGGTGACGAACGGTGTGTCGACCACCAGCACGTACGCCGACATGGTCGAGTGAATGTCACAAAACACTTGCACGACGCCGGGCTTGTCGAAGGTGACGCTCTTCGACTTGCCCTTGCCGTAGTAACCGAGGTCGAACTTGCGCGGCTTCGAGTACGAAAACACGTTGTGGTACACGAGGTCGCCGTTGGGGAAGTCGATGGTGGCGCCGACGGGAACGCCGAGCACGTGCGGCTCGAACGACTGGTTGATCTGCCACAGCTCGGGGCGGTCGCCCCGCGATCGCTCGACCCCGCGCGTGCCCGGTCCCTCGAGGTACACGACCACGTCCTTGGGCGTGGTCGAGCGGGGCGCGCGGGCACCGCTGCCGATCGAGTTCAGGGTGCCGGCGTAGGGGTCCAGGCCCGCCGACATGGGGGCGGCGACGTCGGACACGATGCGGACGGTGCCGCGGATCTCGCCGGCGTGCACGACGGTGGCGAAAAGCATCCACAGCGCGGGAACCAAAACGATCCACCAGCGCGGGCGTCCGCGGCGTTTGTTGGGGCGCCGATGGAGAGGATTGGACAGCGTCATAAGGCGTTCACTTCCAATGGATTGCGCCCGGCGTCGGACCCTCTTTCGCAAGGGGCGACGGCGCCGGCGCCAAGGGTTTCGAGAAGCCGCGCGGGGGAAGCCGGCGGCACCATTCGGGAATCCCGCGAAGCTTGTGCAACGCGCGTGCCGCGGAGGGACGTACGAGGAGGAACTGCGAGGTTGAGCGAAGCGTCGTCGCGTCCTACAATGCGACGCTCGCTCGCCGTCGAGGTGCAACCATGAAACTATTGATCGAACGAGTCGGCAAAACTTACCGGGGTCGCGTGCGCGGCTTGGACGACTTCACGCTCGCGCTCGGCCCCGGCGTGCTCGGGCTCCTCGGCCCCAACGGTGCCGGCAAGTCGACGCTGATGCGCATCCTCGCGACCATCACGCGTCCCACCGACGGACGCGTGACCTGGAACGACGTCGACATCGCACGATCGCCCGACCGCTTGCGCGCCGAGCTCGGATTTCTCCCGCAGGACTTCGGCGTGTATCCCAACTTGAACGCGCAGGAGTTTCTCGAGTACATCGCGGCCGCGAAGGGCATCGAGTCGCGCGCGGCGCGCCGCCGCATCGACGAATTGCTCGCGCTCGTCAATCTCTCGGGCGTGCGACGACGGCCGCTCGGCGGATTCTCGGGCGGCATGAAACAGCGCGTCGGCATCGCGCAGGCGCTCTTGAACGACCCCAAGCTCCTCATCGTCGACGAGCCCACCGCCGGTCTCGACCCCGAGGAGCGCGTGCGCTTCCGCAATCTGTTGTCGGACCTTTCGGGCGAGCGCGTCGTCATTCTGTCGACGCACATCGTCTCCGACGTCGAAGCCACGGCGACCCACATCGCGCTCATCAACCACGGGAGGCTGGTCGTAGCGTCCTCGCCCGAAGCGCTCTTGCGAACGGTGGAAGGTCGCGTGTGGGAGTGGATGGTGGCGAGCGCCGAACTGACCGCGACCAAGCAACGCCACCGCATCTCGTCGACCATTCGCAGGAGCGACGGCGTGCGCGTGCGCGCGATCGCGGAATCGGCGCCGACGACGGACGCGCAGCGCGTGGCACCGTCGCTCGAAGACGCGTACCTCTTCCACATCGCGCCCGCGGCGGCCGCGACGACGGCGTGAACCTGGTCGCGCGGTTGTACCACCTCGCGCGCGCGGACTTTTTCGAGCGCGTGCGACGCCACGGCTTCTTGATCACGCTGCTTTTGTGCGTGTACGCCGGCTACGCGTTCCTCCCGCCCAACCCCAGCCCGTACGCGACCTTGAAGCTCGACCACTACCGCGGCGTGTACAACTCCGCGTGGGTGGGGACCGCGGTCGCGATGCTCTCCGCCGTGTTCATCTCCATGATCGGGTTCTACATCGTGAAGAACGCCGTCGAGCGCGACCGCCGCACGCGCGTGGGCCAGATCCTCGCCACCACGCCGCTTTCGCGCGTGCAGTACACGCTCGGGAAGACCATTTCGAATTTTGCCGTGCTCGCCGCGATGGCGCTGGTGGTGGCGGTGGCGTGCGTCGGCATGCAGTGGCTGCGCGCGGAGGATCGCTCCATCGACCTCGTGCAGTTGTTCGCGCCCTTCGTGTTGCTCACGCTGCCGATGCTGTTCGTCACCGCCGCCATCGCGGTGTTCTTCGAAACCATGCCGATTCTCCGCGGCGGCTTCGGGAACGTCGGCTACTTCTTCTTGTTCGGCGCGTTCCTCGCCGGCAGCATGACCGGTGATTCGCTCGCCCCCAAGAACGAACCCACCGGCACCGGCATCGCGCTCCCGAGCATGTTCGCCGCCGCCGAAGCCGCGTACCCAGAGTTCGAGCCCGACAGCGTCGAAGTGTCGATGGGCATCAACGTGCGAAGCGACGGCCAATGGAACCTCGACACCTTCGAGTGGGACGGCATCCACTGGACGGCGCAGCACGTCGGCTGGCGGCTGTCATGGATTGTGCTCGGACTCGCCATCGGTGCGGTGGCCGCGATTCCGTTCGACCGCTTCGACCCCGCGCGCAGTCGCCGCGCGAGAGAGCGCACACCGCGCTGGCGTCGACGCAAGCGATCCGTGGAAGAAGACCTCGTCGCCGAAGCACCCGCCGCCGACGTACACCTGACGCCGCTTGCCGCCGGCGCGCGCGGCGTGCGCATGGGGCCCATGATTCTCGCCGAGTGGAAACTCGTCGTGCGCGGGCTGCGCTGGTGGTACGCCGGGCCTGTCGCGTGCGTGTTCGCCGCCATCTTCGCGCCGCTCGCCGGCGTGCATGCGATCGTGCTACCGCTCGCGTGGTTCTGGCCGGTGCTGCAATGGTCGAAGCTCGGCACACGCGAGACCCGCTACGGCACCGACGCTCTTTTCTTCTCCGCGCCCCATCCCCTCGCGCGCCAACTCTTCGCCACTTGGATCGCCGGCGTGATGCTCGCCGTCCTCGCCGCCGGTGCCGTCGCCGTGCGCTTCGCCGTCGCCGGGGAACCCACCGCGCTCATTTCGTGGGGAGTCGGTGCGCTATTCGTCCCCGCGCTCGCGCTCGCGCTCGGCGTGTGGACCGGATCCGGCAAGTTTTTCGAAGTCCTCTACACCGCGCTCGTGTACGCCATCCTTCAGCGCGCGACACCCGTCGACTTCATGGGCGCCATCCCCGACGCCACCGCCGCCAGCCAGTATCGCGTGTACGCCGTCATCACCGCCCTCCTCCTCGCCCTCGCCATTCTCGGCCGCCGGCGCCGCCTGCGCGCGTAGCCAGGAAGGACTGGAAACCCCGCCTCCGCCGTGGTATAAACAACGTCTTCCGTGGTCCGCTTCGGGTTACCCGATTGCGATCTCGACCCAACGCCTTTCGGAGCTGGTGTAGCTCAGCCGGTAGAGCAGCGCATTCGTAATGCGCAGGTCAGCGGTTCGATTCCGCTCACCAGCTCCATTCTAAACTCGTTGTGGAACTAGCGCTTCAAGCCTAGCGCGACTGGTCACTCGTTTGACTCCCTCTGTGCTTTACGGCACTTGTCCGGCACTCCGGGCCGGTGTCCCGCGCGGGCTGCATACTGGTTACTCAGTCGCGCCCCATTACGTCCGCAATGATGCGATGTGAGTCTCTCGTCCGAAGGTCGCGGATTGCGCGCCACCTTGACGTGTTCCCTGCGTGCTCCTATGCTTTGACAGTCAGTTCCCACCTGCAGAACCTGGGAGGCCAATCATGCGATTGAGTTGCGTTGCCGGAATCGCCGCTGCCGTGCTCGCTTGCCTTAATCTGCTCACCGCGCACGAATCGGGTGCGGAAACCAAGAAGAATAAGCCGCGTTTTGAGATTCCGCGTGAAGGACGGCCAGGCCGTATCTACCCGCAACGCTACCTCGATATAGACGATCCACGAGAGGCAGCGCGTCAGCTGCTCGATGACGCGGCTCTCGCTCAGGTTGATGTGGACAAGGTGTGGCACACTACACCGCACGACGAAATCCTGGTCCCGAGTGGCCCGATTGTGCCAAACAGGAAGGACCTGACTTTCTTTGAACGAGCTAACACGTTGATCGCGGGTGGTACCGACACCAGCGTAGTCTGCCTCATCAAGTTCAAGAGATCCCTGAGTATCAAAGAACTCGCAGATAGAATGAACCTCGGGATCAAGCCGTATCGTGTGCTGCGGTACTACACCTACGTTTCTCGGGTGCCGGTTCGAGTTGCCCAGTCATTGCGGGAAGACGAACTCGTTGATTGGGTTGGTCTATATCCGCCTGAGCAAAAAGTCTATTCCACACCGCCGACATCAAGTCGGCTCTTCTATGTGTTCACCCTTGTCGACGATCTGCCGACCTGTCGACATACAATGAAGCATCTAGGTGCGAAGGTCAGGTCGTTCCACTTGTTGGATGCTGGCGACGGCGAGATATCAACGATGTATACGGTTGAGATGGATCCCAAGGTAGTTGAACGCCTGGCTTCAGAATGGTGGGTATTGTCGATCGGACAACAGGGGGAACTAAGAACAGACTCGGATTCGCCGCCGGATCCAGATGCCGCTCGGAGTTCAATGATCGTGTCGCCGAATCTCCGGCCGCTAGACAGCAGGAAGCTCTGCGGTTGGACCAAGGGTGCGAGATACACCGGAGATGGCGACACCGTAATGGTGTTCGACGACGGGTGCTATAGGCAGCACCCCGATTTTCAGGCAAGGGCGCTTGGGTATCCGCTCAGCGATCCAAGTGCGGACGTGTTTCACGGTACTCATACGGCCGGGATCATTCTTGGTCGCCACAACACGTTGGTGAAGGGTGGTGGCGCGAGTGGAATGGCCCCGCGGGCTAGGTTAACGTTCCGAGCGATCTCGAATCCGTCTTGGTGGGACATGTTCGAGGACAAGCGTAGGATAGTTAACCTGTCATTGGCGGAGCCGCTGTACCTATTCGGATATGGCTGGGGAGCTTACTATACGGACTTTTTCTCGTACAGCTCCGACCACGACGAACTCGTCGTTATATCTGCCGGGAACGAAGGCAACAACGCCATCGACTTTGTCACGAGTCCCGGGACAGCGAAGAATGCCCTTACCGTGGGTGGGATTCGTTACGTCGAGACGGACACAAGCTTTGCCGTATTCGGTTCGAAGGCAAGTTTCAGCCCCACGGGTGCATCGCGTGACGATAACCGATTGAAACCGGACATTGTTGCCCCGAGCGGTGAGGGCGACAACAGCGTGATTTCTTGCATGTCACTTACGCAGCCAAGTTTTGTTTACGAATGGGATAAGCCGCTCTTGTATGCAAGAGCTGATGCACCTGGCAACAGCCAGAGCACGCCCCACGTTACGGGTGCAGCGGCGGTCGTGCGTGAATGGTATCGGCTTTGGCGCAACCAATTTCACCCGTACGACAACGCCTATGCCCCCACGTCCCAGCTATTGAGGGCGTTGCTTATCAATACGGCGATCCCATTGCGCTGGAACGGAAGCTATGATCGACGGTTCCCGGATACGCCGGCGGACACAGTGGCGACCAGCGAAACGCGTGGTGGGTTCGCAGACTCTGAATTTGGCTTTGGTCTGGTGAACGCTTATTCCGGGGTTTCGTCGACCGAATCTGAATATCGAAGGGTACTCGTTTGGCAGGAACGCATCGATCTCAACTTTACGCTCGACAAGTCTTTCTCGGTGCGGTCGGCTCCGATCGGTCCTTCAAGTCGTCCGCGGTATTTGGTAGCAACTATGGCCTACGACGATGTGCCGGGCAATGTTGGTACAATCAACCCGATGCGGGATCGCCTCGAGTTCTCGCTCGTTGATCCGATGGGCAACCAGTACGACTTCATCCCGCCGTTTCCGCTTGTCGCTGGAACTGTGCAAAAGATCATCGTGCCCTGGCCGACGATTGCGAACGGCCACAACTGGTCAGCGAGGGTGCGCTTCGCGAGCACGACAGACGGACGCAATTTCCCAGCGCAAGACTTCGCCGTTGTCGTCGACGTAGTCGATGTGGCGCCGCGACTAGACGTCATTGTGACTCAGAGTCGTTCCGTAGGTGTGGGAGGCACGTTGAAGATTCCCGTTACTGTCAAGAACATTGGAGAAAACGTCGCCGCCGGCGTGACTATTCGTCTCGATGATCCAGCTCATGGGCTCGTGTATGGAAGCCAAGTTGATACGACACACTATGTCGGTAACCTCGTGAAGGGCCAAGCGAGCGCGACAAAAACCTTCGAAGTTACTGTCCCCATGGGCGCGCAGTTAATAACCTTGAACCTCAAGGTAGATGCGATAAACAAGATGATCGACGGCGGGCCATATCCCATTCGCAAGACCATCACGATTCAGACTGTCGATGTGAGAAAAATTTATGGACGAATTGCGATGGCGCCAACCGGTATCAACAAGAGTGTGCGAGGAGCTGAAATTCTTATCAATGGTGTGGCTTCGGGGGAGACAACCGACGAAAACGGGTCCTATTCCATCGATGTCCCCACGAATTTCTCAGGTCTCGTAAGGCCGAAGAAGGGAACGAGCGTGTTCATTCCGGCGTCAACACCGTACACGAATGTGACGCAGAACCAGCCTAATCAAAACTACGATACGGTATTTCACACGGTGTCGGGGATCATTCTTGATGAGAACCAGCAAGCCGTGTCCGGAGTTACCATTGTTGCAAAGCCATCAGCGGGAAACAAGTTCTGGAATAGCGAGCCGGCGGTAACGCAGGCAAACGGCACCTTTACGATGAACGTTGAGCACGGTTGGGAAGGGAAGTTTGAACCGCAAGTAAACTCGACATACACCAGTTTCGAGTTTGTCAACCCTGCCCACGCGTCGCACGATTCGATCGTCAGCAATGTCTACTCTCACAACATCAGCGCACGAAGGGCAGTGAACTGGCAGCCAAACGGAATTCCGATTGGCACATCGGCAGTTTGGAGCGACCAGCCTCGAGTTGCCGCCGATGGAACTGGTGGCGCCATTACCGTTTGGTGTGATGATCGTAGCCCTGCGACCGCTCGCGACATATGGGCACAACGCGTGGACTCAAACGGTAACCCGGTATGGGGCGGGAGCCAGCTGCCTATCTGCACCGCCGCCGGTAGTCAAGAGTCGCCGTGGATTGAGGACCTGGGAGACGACACGTTCATTGTCGTTTGGGCCGACATGCGTAATGGCAACCGCGACGTATTCGCGCAACGCATTAGCTTGAGCGGCCAGCCGCTTTGGGCGTCCAACGGAATAGCTGTCTGTCAAGCCGGTGGCGACCAGCAGAACCTCCAGGTGATTGCTATTGCAGGTGGCGCCGGAGTCATCGCAGTCTGGGAAGATAGGCGGGCCGGAAGCGCGGACATCTACGCTCAGAAGGTACTTCCGACTGGTGTCCTCGCGTGGAACGCTGGAGGCGTTGCGATATGTACGGCGTCGGGCGAGCAGACTGGTCCAGAGATAGTTGGTGATCACGCAGGCGGTGTCTACGTCGTGTGGCGAGACAAGCGCCCAGGTTCTGGATCCGGCCAGGTGTACGTTCAGCATCTCCTCGCGGATGGTTCGGGTACGTTCGGCGTAGATGGGATGCGATCGTACGCGTCCAACTGCGGGCAGTTTGGTCCGGCAGTAGCAGTCACTTCCGATAGCGCGTGCCTCGTGGCGCACGTTGAGTGCTCCAAAGTAATAGTCAGTAAGATCTCCGCGGGTGGGCAAGTCTTGTGGGCGCAAAACGTCGGTGCTTCGGGAGGTAAGAACGTTTCGATCTCTGGAGACGATTCTGGAGGCGGTGTTGTCGCGTGGGAATCGTACATCTATACTGGGTGTGCCAACCTAATTACTTATCGAACTGTAAAGTTGCAGCGTCTTGACTCGTACGGTGAGCCGATTTGGGGCGGCGCCGACAGCGGGATTCTCGCTAGCCCAGCCAAGTTCGGAGATCAACCAGCATTGATGAAGGACGGTTCCGGTGGCTTTATTGTGTGTTGGCGTACGGGTGAGGCTCCCTTCACGTGTTCTCCGATTGACACGACACAAGCCAACATCATGGCGCAGCATTACGACGCGACGGGCTCGCGAATGTGGAGCAGCAACCTTGTGATCGGCGGAGAGGCCAATGCCCAGGAGAAAGTCGCCATTGCATCCGACTTGGTATCTGGGTTCGTGGCATGTTGGCTTGATAAGAGAGTTCCGTCTCAGAATGCAGTATCCGTTGCTCGGATCAATGACACGCCCCAAATGTTCGCGGTGAGTGGTCACGTTCGGGATCTTGCTGGAGATGGCGTTGGGAATCTGGAGGTACGCGCGGTGGATGGGGCGGACGTCCTTGTGGCGAGGATGTCGAGGAGTGATGGCAGTTTCGTGCTGGGCGTCCCGGCCTACTGGCGTGGCAGTGTCGAGGTAGTACCTCGTGGCTACTTCAACACAGCAACACTAAGTGCACAGATTATCGGTCCGATGCTGTCATCGGTGGTCCGCGACTTTGAAGTTGCTCACGAGGCGACTCGCTGGCAACAGGGTGGTCTTGAGTTAGTCGATGGCTCGACAGATATGGTCGCTCCATCTGCAGTAACCAACCACGTGGGCGATTTAGTAGCGACCTGGGTCGTAGATGAACAAGTCTCCGGCGGCGAGGATGCGGATGTTCACGTTCAGCGAATTGATCCCTCAGGTGACGTTCAATGGACGAGGGGCGGCGACTTGACAGTCACGCTAGGAACCAGAGATGAGCTTCCGACAGTTGTGCCGAGCGCGGGGAGCGATGTCATCTTGTTGTGGCGTCGGGATGGGGAGTTTGAGGGAGAAGATGCCGGCATTAGGGCACGCCGATTCGCTGATCCTACCGATGTTGAGTGGGGAGACGTCTCGGTCGTTGATGATTTCGACGTTGGCTTATTCTCGGCCTGCTCCGACCTGGATGACGGAGCTTTTGTGTGTTGGTTCGACGAGTCATGGTGCTGGCTAGCGCGACTCGGAGACGACGGGACGCTGATTTGGCCAGCGCCAGTGAAGTTGGGGTTTGCCGGGATCTCAGCTCCGATTATGGAGGCGGACAGCTTGTCGGGTAGCGTCGTCGTATCGTGGCAGAAAGGAAGTGTTGGGCAGAATTATGTCTACGTGCAGAAAGTAAGCGCCGCCGGTTTGACTCTGTGGGGACAGCCATCGGAGCCAGTTACGGTGCGCGGTGGATTTGTTCATATGGAACCGGGCGACTTCCGAATGACCGGTGACGGGGGTGGAGGCGCCTTCGTAGCGTGGAGCGAACGTAGTGGCGCGAGTACAACCGACGAGCGGATTCGCGCGAATTGGGTGTACAACGACGGAACGCGGTTCTTGGGTTCTGGCGGCGTCGAGATGCCGGGGCCGGCTGGGCGGATGCTAATCGCGGATGTCGCAAAGGACCACTATTCGAGGTTCTTCGTGCTCTACCGCGAGAAGGAGCCGCTCAGTCCGGTGTTCCGACTCGCGGTGAGGAGTGTTCAGCCGGACGTTTTCGGCGGACTTTCCGACTTTTGGGGCGCGTCGGGTAAGACCGTGGATGTAGGTGGAATACAAGAGTCGAGGGTCTTGGGGCACGATCCGACAGGAGGGTGTCTGGTCGTTTGGCGGGACAACTACGACATGAAGGCAACCGGCCTCGGAGCAGACGGAAGCCCTGCGTGGGTCGATCGAGAGTACCGTGTTGCGACCGACGTTCTTGGCGATGTACGTGTAGCTGCCGACGGCGCGCGCGGCGCGTATGTTGTTTGGCGAGGTGCCGCAAATGTGTTGTTCGCTGCGCGTGTCAACAGTGACGTGTTGCCAAACGCCAACGTTACCATTTCAAGCTTCGTTCGACATAAGACGGGGATTGTCCAACCCTATACTGAGCGGCACGCGAATGGCTGCCCCAAGGGCGACGAGGATGATCTTGTCTTCAATATCGACGTCGACGGCGACCTATTAGGACCTCCGTCAGCATCATCAATTGTGATTTCATCTCCGCCCTCGTCAAGTGGCGTGACGTTCCACAGGGCGGAGACTGCAGACTCTACGCTGACACGTGATGGCGACCACTACCGCACCACGATCACCGTGTCAGAGTTCACAGGCTGCGGCGAAGACTCAGTCGAAGTCAGAATCAATGATTGGGTCGTCGGCCATGCGCGCTTCAACGTCAAGTCGCCGGATATTAACTCTTCGGCGACGGTCAACCTCGCGGACTTCAGCATATTTGGCGCGGCGTATCCCTCGACAAGATGTAACTGCATCTATACTCATAAGACCTACGATTCATGTCTCGATTTCCAAATGCCGGACACTGTGCTCAATATCCAGGATTTCGGACTATACGGAAGTCACAACACCCATTTTTACAACGCTGGACAACAGCCTGTTGCGCCTGCTAGCCCAGTTGGCACAGTCAACATCACGTTTGAGGAGTTGGAAGTCGGTGGTGAGCGGCGATTGCGAGCGCATGTTGTGCTTAACACCGGGCAGGCGTTCGCGGCGGGCTTTTTGGCGTTACGGAATGAGAATCCCGTCTTGCAGTTTGCCGAATGGAAACAGGATGAACAGTATCCGTTTCTAACAATCGGCACGGAAGTTGAGCGGGATGGCCGCAAGGAAGTCGTGCTTGGGGTGCTTGGTTCGAAGCAACCATCCACTGGAGTAATTGAGCTGGGCTATGTAGACCTCATCGTCGACTCGGAGGGTCCGCTCGAGCTCACTGGTGACGACCTCGCGCTTGTCACTGGCGAAATACTTGACCCAACTGGCGGTATCCTAGGGGTATCGGCGGGTGGCCGTGATGTCCGACCGAGGCGATTCGAAAACTGGCTTTCGCAGAACTATCCAAATCCATTTAATCCAACGACGACGATCTCCTTCTCCATCGCAAAGAGCGGGCACGTTAACCTCGTCGTATTTGACGTAACGGGCGCCGTCGTCAGAAACCTACTTAGTGAAAGTCGGCGACCCAGCCAATACAGGGTGCTTTGGGATGGGCGAAATAACGCGGGAGCGCCCGTCGCGTCAGGTGTGTACTTCTATCGACTAAAGGCGCCCGGCTTCACATCCGCCAAGAAGATGGTGTTGCTGAAGTAAGGCAGGCGTGTTCAGTCCACATACTCGAATCGGATGATCGAGTTTTCATGCATGACGAAGACACTCGCGCCGTCGACGTCGACTGACTCCGGGGGATCGAGGCCTTGACCATACATGCCCCGTGAATAGAAGTCGCTTAGGTAGCCACCATGTAGCGTGAGCTTCTGGATGCGAAAGTTGATCATGTCAGCCACGTAAAGAACTTTGCCTGCGACGTCAAGTCCCCGCGGCGCATAGAACTGACCGGGACTGTTGCCACGCTTACCGAACTCTCGGACAAATTCGCCGTCGGTGGTGTAAACCAGGATTCGGTGTCGCCACGAGTCGGAAACGAACACTAGGCCTGCATCTGCAACTGCGATGCCTGCGACCCCGCCCGCACCTTGAGAATCCGAGTTCTCGATTCTCCACTCTCGCTTGAATTCACCATCGATCCCATACTTCACTACGAGATCACGATTGTCGTCCAGCACATAGATATCTCCGGCCGCGTCCGCGTCAATCAAGTCGCCGCCGCCTGAAACGCTGCGATGACGCGTCTCGGGCCATGAATTCACAACGGCGTAGTTCTTGTCGATGACGAACACCCGACTCGACGAGAGTGCTACAAATGTCTCGCCAACATGAGTCAGACCGTTTGTGCTGAGGGTGTCATTTCCGAAGATTACGAACCAGTTTCCGAGCGAGTCACCGTCGCTCGAGTAGGTCATAACATCAAGGTTCCAGAATTGGGTTACGTGGACATGGCCACCGTCGTCCGTCGTGAACGACCATGTGTCTGCCTCCCACTGGCTGCGATACTCCGGCACTCTGGTGTCGAGAGGCTCGTTGGGACTCGACGGGTCGTCACAAGAGGCGCATATAGTCACGCCGAGCGCGAGTGTTAGAGCTAGTGGTTGTGTGAGCCGTCGAGGCAATGATGAACTCCTGTGAGTGAAGGACCGTCCTCCCAATATTACCTGATCCTCTTCCGCTTGGCAAAACCGGGGGACGGTTGCTAGCCGCCATCAGTCTCTGCCTTTGTTTCTTCCGCAGCTCTTATGTCGCCAGTCTCCGTGGACCACCTGGGTCGGCCTCCGATCAGGTTCACGGCCTCCACCATGTCGACTGGAGCGGGATGGGCGTATCGCATCGTCGTCGTCACACTCGCGTGGCCCAGCAAGCGTTGGACGGTAGGCAGTGGCGCGCCGGCAAGAACCAGGCCAGTCGCAATAGTGTGCCGGCAGCAATGCAGCGAACAATGAGCGATCTGAGCTCGTGACACAGCACTCGTCAGCGATTTCTTAACATCTTCGATGGAACGACCGTTGAAGCGAAACACTTTGCCAACGCGAGGTCCCGATATTCTTCGTATGGCGGCATTCGCCACAGCGTTCAGCGGTACCGACCGGTTCTTGTACAGCTTTGTCTGCAGCGTCCAATTCTCGCACAGCTACGCGTAAGCTGTTGTCGGTAAAGGTGCAGTTGAACTATTCGTAATGCGTAGGTCAGCGGTTCGATTCCGCTCACCAGCTCCAGTTTTTCTGCAGACAACCCATCGCACCGCGAGTCCCGCCTTCATCGCAACGCTCCCATTCCCTTCCAACCAGCAGCCTCCGCGGGGAAATGATGCACGCGCATCATATCGGCGCTTCCTGTGAAGTGCGAAACTCCCCATAGGACTTACAACACAGGAGGTACTAACCATGAGTACGCCGAAGAGTGCGTGCATGCTTGCCGTCGCGGCGTCCTGTTTGGTCTTGGCGGGGATGGGGTGGGCGCAGGAGACGATCTCCGAGGTCATCGTGATTCGGGGAGGCAGTTCCGGCATCCAGCCGCCGGCAGGATACGTGAAGGTGAATGCCGATCTCAACGCCGGCGCCGGCGGTGACTACATCTACGTTTGCTACAAGAAGGGCGTCGGCGCACCGATTACGGGTCTCTACGTGACGCTCGACTCGGGCTCGCCGCCGGCGGATCCGCGCTACACGCGCATCGACGTGGATCTCAACGATGGCGCGGGCGGCGACTACATCTATCTGTGGACGACGAAGGACCCCGACTGCGCCGCCATCGACGACATCATCGTGCAGTTCGGAAAGAACTCGCGACCGCCGGCGGGATACACCTGGATCGGCGTCGATCTCAACCGCAATGCGGGGGGACAGTACATCTGGCTTTCCTTCCTCAAGAAGTGAGGAGTGCCATCATGAAAGACACAATTCGATATGCAATGATCTGCATCATTCTGACCGCGCTGGTGGCTTGCGGGAGCGATTCGCCGGTGACGCCCGGTAACAACAACCCGCCGCCCGAGCCCACGTTGCTCCCGAAGGTTCCGGTTCCCGATTCGCCGGCGGATCTCTTGCCGGCCAAGTCCGACGATTTGGACGTGGGGCTCTCGGCTCCGCTACGGACGTTCGTTCCCATGGTCGAACGCATGTGTCAAATGAAAGACGACGCGTCGCTCATGTGGACGACGGAGAACCGGCGGTTGCGGTTGGTCTGCAACGACGGCGTACGCGCCGAGGCTTCGTGCGATCCGACGGTCACGGATCGCGCGTACGTCGACGAGAGCCCGCGCCTGTTGCACCGGCGCTACTGGAAACGACTGCGACAGGTGGTCATGGATCCGGGCACGGACTACTCGCACCAGGAGATCGTCACCTACGGCAGCTCGACCACGAACTCGGTGAGTCAGTCGTTCTCGCAGACGATCGGCGTCGAGGTATCGGCGTCGGCGGGCTGGGGACCGTTCTCGGCCGAGGTGACGGCGAGCTACTCGCAGACGAACACGTGGGAAGAGGTGCAGTCGGTCACGTTCACCGAGGAGAGTTCGTTCACGGACACGTACTCGGTGGCGTCCGATCCGGCCAAGATCATCGTGTTCGGTCTGTGGCAGTTGGTGGACGTGTTCGTGATTGTCGACGATAGCAAGGCCCCGATTCATATGTCGGATACTCTTCGCTACGTCGAGATTCCGGAGATCACGGCGATCGAATTCCTGAACAAGGACGTGATCTACCAGTCGGTCACGAAGTTCGACCCGGTCCCGTAGCGGGCGTCGCCATTCTACAGGCCTCGCGCGTCGACCCAACGCCGTTCGGAGCTGGTGTCGCTTAGCCGGTAGAGCAGCGCATTCGTGCGCAGGTCAGCGGTTCGATTCCGCTCACCAGCTCCAGTTTTTCAACAAATTCCGCATTTACAGCATCGGACTATGAAACGGGTTCACGTCAGAACAACGGTGCAGACGTCAGACAGCCCAGGACAAAAACTATTCTGTTGACAGTAGTCGATAGCCGGAATTACCGTGCATGCCTAAGGGGGAGACCACCGAGGCAGAACCTCGCTGCTCCCGCGAGGCCTATGACATCGCGCGGATGCATCCGAACGCATTCGCAGCATCCATCTCCAGCCCGCCTTTGTCATTTGCCCGCTCGTGTCGTTGTGCACTGGAGTGTGGGCTTACCTTTGGTCCCTAGTCTAACCCTCCGCAGAGGCGAGCAATTGCGCGCCCCTTCCACAATGGAGGACTCAAATGCCTAGACCGCGAGACCTATTCTCGGTTGTCGTTTCGACACTCGGCGTCATCGCCATCGCATTTGTCTTGCCGGCGTGCTTGGACAAGAAGGACGACTCCGAGTTTGGGAGGTCAGATGGTGACACCGAACTCGATGAGTTGGGGACGCTTGTGGTTCGAGTGCTTGTCGAGTCTGATGAGATCGTTCCATATGACGCCGGCCCGGGCACTGTGACGGTCAAGATAACGGACATCGGGCCCAGTGACACCGTTGGCAGGGAAAGCGAGATTGCCGAAGTTCTTCCCGAAAAGGAAGACTTGCGTTGCTGCGGGCATTGGCCCAAAGAAGAAGTCTCGAGATACCGGGATTTCAGGGGATCCGAACGCCTGGACGAGGGCGACAACTATCGAGTCACCGTGACTGTTGCGGGTGTTGCCGATAGTCTGGTAGCCGAGTCGGTCGCGATCAGAGACGGGTCGACCATATCGCTATGCTTCTCCTTCTATCGGACGACGAATCCGTCGAACGAGGATCTAAAGAACAAGGACTGCGAGGAAAGATGCCTCGAGGGCTGTTCGTATTCTGCGTATGTAAAGTAGCGGCCGCTACTGCGAAAGGAACGAGCTCCTTCATAAAAAAAGGGCCGGCGCGCATTGCACGCCGGCCCATTTTGTGAGCATTCCGTCCGCGGAGTTCTCTATTGGTAGAGACTCTTGATGAAGCCCCACGTGGCGAGTTGCGCGGCCAACGGTCCGGTCACAAACTCTCCGGTCGTCGTGACGTGGACGATCGGATCGGATGGCGGGCCGGGGTTTTTGAACACATCGAAGAACACGTCGAAGAAGCTGTCGCCGACGGGCGAGGGCGAGACCTGCACACCCCCGAGTATCATCCCGCTGCCGAGTGTCGCGTGCATGTGCAGCTCGTGACAACCGCCGCCTGGCCCGACTTCGACGCGATACGTGATGTCGAAGAAGCTTTCCCCGACAAATACGTCGAAGAAGCTGTTCGGAATCGGCGGGTGGAGCGGCACCAAATGCGTATGCCCGCCGCTCGGGACTTCGATGTCGCAGAAGACGTCGAAGAACGACTGCGTGGGCATGTTCAAGTCGCCCACGAACACGTCGAAGAACGAATCGATGGCCGGCTGCGGTCCGGGCGGGAGTCCGTTCGATATGGAAACCTGGCAGAGCATCTGCCCACCGTCGGGGGTCGCGCCGAAATGACGGAGCTGGGTGTGGTGCACGAGATCGTGCTGAAACGCACCTCCGACGATGTGGCCGATGCCCTGGTCCAACGCCGGGAGCGGCGTCGTGCCGGCGAGCGTAATGTCCGTGAAGATGTCGAAGAAAGAGTCCACGGCCATGGCCGGGACCGCGAATGACAGCACCGCGGCGGCCAGGACGATTAGTACGATAGAGGAGAGTCGCATGCTCGTCCTCCTTTGCTGACTGCGTGAGGGCTAACAGCAGAGGCGCCCCCGAGGGGACGCGCGGGAGGGTCCGTAATGCGACGAAGAGTATACGCCCGCGCGGGTCAGCCATCAATGGCGGCCGAGTAGCTCCAGTTTCCTCGTTGCGTCTGCTACAATGCGACCCGGGGCCCTTCTTGAGACGTTGGAGGAATGCAATGCGATTGCAGCTCTGTGCGGCGTGGGTGTTCATCGTGCTGGGAGCGTCGAACGCGTTCGCGGGACGGCTCTTCGGTGATGTGAAAATCGGCGGCAAGCCGGCGCCGGAGGGCACGCTGATCGTTCTCGACATCGCGGGGAAGGCGGCGGGAGAGGACAAGGGTCCGCCGGTGCCTCCGGACTCGGTGAAGACGGACAAGGTGGGGTCGTTCAAGGTCGTGGCGAAGACGGAAGGCAAGTACACGCTCACGGTCCACGTCGGCAAGCAAAGCGCGGCGCTCGAAGTCTTCTCCTACAAAGAACCCACGCGTTACGACCTGCTGGTCGAAGAGAAAGACGGCAAGCTCACCGTTCGACGCAAGTAGTCCTGTCCCCATGGCCGAAGAGCACAAGACCAAAGATACCTGGGACAAGGTGCAGATCATTCTGGCACCGATGGGCGGATTGCTGACGGCGCTCGCGATCGCGATGTTCGGCTTCATTACCTCGAGCAAATTGGATCGGCGGCAGGCGCTGGAGACGAATACGCGCCTGTATTCGGAGCTGATGAGCCGGCGCGAGGAAGCGGAGAGCGCGCTGCGCAAGGACATGCTGGTGTCGATCATCTCGTCGTTCTTGGATCCGGCCAAGCACGATCTCAACAACGACGTCTTGAGTCTCGAGCTCCTGGCCTACAACTTCCACGAGTCGCTCAATCTCAAGCCTCTCTTCCTGGATTTGACGCGACGGATCCGCCGCGCCGAAGCGACGGCGCCGACGGACGCGCGCAAGGCGGACTATGCGGAATACGAGGAGCGGCTCGAAGGCGTGGCGCGCGAAATCGCGCGCAAGCAAATGATCGTGCTGGAGGGTGTCGGCAAGCGCTTCGACCGCACCATCGATCTGTCGGAAGACCCGGACGGGACGTCGCTCGAGCCGGAGACGATGACGCTGGATTCGCTGCGGACGACGCTCTCGATCGACGTGGTGCACGTCGATCGCGCGAGCCGTGAAGTCCAGGTGAGCGTCAGCATCGAAACGCCGGACCCGACGCGGGGGCGGCAGACGAAAGTTGCGTCGTTCACGGTCAGCTTCTTCGACTTCCCGATGATCGACAATCTGCGCATCGCGGGCGGCCAGCGCTGCGCGCTGGTGCTCACCAACTTCTCCGATCACTCCGCCGAGCTGACCGCGGTACTATTCCCGGGCGCCTACGCCAGCTTGAAGGAAAAGCCCTACTACAACGAGGTCATTCAGAGCGTGCTGAGTGCGAGTCAGTCGCAGGACTGAAGCAAGGACTAGAAGCAGTAGGTAAGGCCGAAGGTGACTCCGATGTAGCCTACGGTGACATCTTGGTAGTCGATGGGGATGCGTTCGTACACGGTATCGAGCGTCAGCGCAAAGTCTTGTCGTCCCATGTAGGCCACCGACACGAGCCCCGACCAGGAGTTACCGTCCGCGTTTTCGAAGGTGAGCGGATACGAGCTCGTCTGCACGCCGGCGGCGAAACCGAGCGGGAGGTCGTAGGTGGGGTGCAAGTTGATGCTCACCACCGCACCCGCCTTCCAGAACCAACTGTCTTCGTAGTTTTTCCTCGGATTCTCGCCCACGCCCACGCCGACGAACGTCGACAGTCCCACCATATCGTTGAAGCCGTACGCATAACGACCGTTGGCGGTGCCGAGCAGCGGCGTGAACGTGCGCGACAAACTCAGGCTGGTGTCGTCGATGTACGCAGCCACGTCGATCAACGTCAGCGACGTGCGATCCACCGAAACGCTGCCGGACAGCATCGAGCGGCTGGTTTCGCGCACACGAAACTCCCAGCCCACGCCGAAGCCGCTGCCGGCCGAGAGGCCGCTCGCGAAGATGGTCGCCGTGTTGCTGCCCGAGCGCGCGAGCGCGTTGAAGCGGGCGTAGAACCCGACCCAGTCGCGCAGGGCACAGGCGAACTCGACGTTGCCGTTCATGAACACGAGGTCGCCTTCGATGGTGCCGATCTGCTGGCCGCCGGGCGTGAAAATGGGGATGTCGGTGGCGATGGAGTTGCTATAGCCGAGACCGAACGCCAGCTCGGTGTTGACGAACGCGTCGGGAATGAAGGTCGTGGGCACGAAGACATGCTCGTTCAGCGAAGGAAAGGCGCCGACCGCGGATTGCGCGCGCACCGGTGCGGCCGCCGCGAGGGCGAGCGCGAACCACAAGAATGCGGGTGCGCGACGCATATTAGAACAGGATTCCACCCACGAGCCGAAGCCCGTTGCTCTTGAAGTCCGCCACGTAGATATCCGCCACCCGGCTCCCGCCCGTGTCGTCGATCGAAGTCAGGCCCTGGATGTAGCGCGCGTCCAGAAAAAGCGCGTAGCCACCGCGATCGTACAGATAACCGACGACGAATTGATAGGTGACGTCGACGTCCTTGAAGCCGTCGGCATTGTCGACGGTGGTTCCTTCGTGTTCGAGCTCGGAATCGAGGAGCAGGTCGACGCTGAAGCCGCCGCCCGCGTAGAACCCGCGCCCGTCGGAGTCGATACGGAAATACGCCGGCAGCGTCACCCAGGATTGCTCGACCACGAACGTCTCCGCGGAGTCGGGGTCCTCGTCCTGGTTGAAGACGATCTTCGAGCCCTTCTGCGTCCAGCCCGGCTGAAAGCTCAAGACCACGTCCTTGTGGACGCGATACTCCACGATGCCTGCGAAACCGGTGCCGTAGTTGGGCGAGAATTGCGCGTCCTCGGGCGGGACACCGCCGAACGACGAGCGATTCGCTTCGACGGAGACGCCGAAGCGCACTTGCGCGTGCCCGAGTGCCGGGAGGCAAAGCGCAAGGAATAACACGGAGAGGACGCGCCCTCGCATCCGGAAGTTATACCACGAACCAGCGGCGACTGCTATTCTCCGTCGACCGTCCGCACAGGGAGGCCCTATGACTCGCCGATTGCTCACGCTCGTTTCGTCGCTCCTTCTCCTCGTTACCACCCACGCACTCGCCGACACGCATCCCTTCGGTGTCCACGACATGTGGGCAATGAAACGGGTCTCGGACCCGCAAGTGTCGCCCGACGGGAAGTGGGTGCTGTATACGCTCCGCACCAACGACTTGGAAGCGAATCGCGGTCGCACCGACCTTTGGGTGGTGGGGAGTGACGGCGGCGCGCCGCGACAACTCACGAGCAATCCGGCGGGTGACACGGGCGGGCGTTGGTCGGCGGACGGGAAGTGGATCTTCTTCACGTCGACGCGTTCGGGCTCGTCGCAGATTTGGAAGCTTTCGTTTAGCGGCGGCGAAGCGACGGCGGTCACGAGTCTCCCGCTCGACGTCGCCAACATCGTGGTGTCGCCGGACGGGAAGTCGCTCGCGTTTTCGGCCGAGGTCTTCCCGGGCACGTCGATCGACGAAACGTCGAAGAAGCTCGCGGACGTAGCGGCGAGCAAGGCGACGGGGCGCGTGTACGACGCGCTCTTCATTCGCCACTGGGACACGTGGGCGGACGGTCGCCGCTCGCACGTGTTCGTAATGCCGGCGGACGGCGGCGCGCCGGTCGACGTGATGAAGGCGATGGACGCGGACGCGCCGTCGAAGCCCTTCGGCGGCGGCGAAGAGTTCACCTTCACTCCCGACAACCGCGCGATCGTGTTCACCGCGAAGAACGTGGGGCGCGAAGAGGCGTGGTCGACGAACTTCGATTTGTTTCTTGCACCCGTCGACGGCTCCGCGGCGCCGCGCAATCTCACGGGCGACAACCCGGCGTGGGACACGCGCCCGACCTTCTCGCCCGACGGCAAGCAGCTCGCCTGGTTGGCGATGTCGCGCCCGGGTTACGAAGCGGATCGCTACCGCGTCATGGTGCGCGCGTGGCCGGACGGCGCCGCGCGCGAGATCGCGCCGAATTGGGACCGCTCCGCGGAGACGATCGTGTGGTCGCCCGACGCGAAGACGATCTATACCTTCGCGACCAACCTGGGCCATCAATCGGTGTTTTCACTCGACGTCGCCAAGGGCCGCGCGAAGACGATCGTGCGCGACGGCTGGGTCAACTCGATCGCGGGACTCGCGGGCAAGACGGTGGTCTACGACCTCGATCACTTGCGCTCGCCGTCGGAGATCTACGCGGCGACAGTCGACGGCAAGACCAAGAAGGCACTCACGGGCGTGAACGCGGCGGAGATCGCGGCTGCGCGCTGGGGCGAGGCGGAGCAGTTCACCTTCCGCGGCGCCCACGACGACACGGTGTACGCGTGGACGGTGAAGCCCGTCGACTTCGACCCCGCGAAGAAGTATCCGGTTGCGCTCATCATCCACGGCGGCCCCCAGGTGTCGATGAGCAATCACTTCCACTACCGCTGGAATCCGCAGTTCTACGCGGGCGCGGGCTACGCGACGGTGGTGGTCGACTTCCACGGGTCGCCGGGCTACGGACAGAAATTCTGCGACGCGATTCGCGGCGACTGGGGCGGCGGCCCGCTCGAGGACTTGCAGAAGGGCCTCGACGCCGCGCTCGCGAAGTACTCGTACATGGACGGCGCGCGCGTGGTGGCGCTGGGCGCGTCGTACGGCGGCTACATGATCAACTGGATGGCGGGGCAGATGCCGGATCGTTTTCGAGCCTTCGTGTGCCACGACGGCAATCTCGACGAGCGCTTCGCCTACTACGACACGGAAGAATTGTGGTTCCCGGAGTGGGACCACATGGGGACGCCGTGGGAGAATCCGGAAGGCTATGCGAAGCACAATCCCGTCGACCACGTCGACAAGTGGAAGACGCCGATGCTCGTCATCCACGGCGGGAAGGACTACCGCGTGGTGGAGACGCAGGGCTTCGGCACTTTCAACGTGCTGCAGCGACGCGGCATCCCCAGCAAGTTCCTCTACTTCCCGGACGAGAACCACTGGGTGCTGAAGCCGGCAAACTCGATCCAATGGCACACCGAAGTGCTGGCGTGGATCGACAAGTGGGCGAAGCAGTAATTAGTCGTCGCGTTCGACCGCGCTGTCCCACGACTGCACGCGGACATGGCGGCGCAGGACTTCCCACTGCCGGCGAATCCCCACTTCGACTTCGTCGACCGAGATCTTCGACTTCGTGAAGCGTCCCTGCGACGCGATGAAGCGGCGCAGCGCGTCGACCGAAAACGACGGCTCGACGTTGATGGTGTACTCGGTCCCGTCTTCCACTTCGATCACGGGGTAGAGGCCGGAGTCGACCGCTTGCCGGATCAGCTCGATGCCGTCGGCCGGCTCCGACTTCCAACCGGTCGGGCACGGCGCGAGTATGTGCAGAAAGCGGAAGCCGCGCGCGTCGAGCGCGCGGCGGAGTTTACGCATGGTGTCGTCGGGGTGCGCGAGCGACACCGACGCCGCGTAAGGAATGCGGTGCGCCGCCATGATGGCGAGGATGTCCTTCTTCTCGTGGTGCTTGCCGCCCGGTGTCGTCGACGTCGACGCGCCCAGCGGTGTCGCCGACGAACGCTGGCCCCCGGTGTTGCCGTAGATTTCGTTGTCGTAGCACACGTACAAGATGTCTTCGTCGCGTTCGGCGGCCGCGCTCACGGTGGCCATGCCGATGTCGTAGGTCCCGCCGTCGCCCGCGAAGCACATGACGCGCGTCTTCTCGCGGTTGGCGCGCGCGACGCGCGCGAGTCCCGTCGCCACCGCGGCCGCGCCCGCGAAGGTCGACGCCACCACCGGCGCGCCGTATGCGCTCGACGGGAACGACCCCGCCGTGACGATGCCGCAGCACGCGGGGATCACCATCTGCACGGGGCGGTCCGCGATCGCGCGGCTGATCATGTTGAGCGCGATCGACATGCCGCACCCGCCGCAGTTGGTGTTGCCCGCGCGCAGGAGAGGCTCGCAGCGGTCGGCCGCGGTGTTGGCGATGCCGCCCAGGATCGGTTCGCTCTTCATCACTCACCCGCCTCCATGAACACGGGCGCGCCGGCTTTGTCGCGCGCCTGCACGTCGGCGAGAATCCACTCGACGTGCTCGCGACGGATGTCGCCGCCGCCCAACCCGACCAGGTAGTTCTGCACCACCGCGCCGGGACGAGCGAGGCTCCGCACCTCGCCCCACAGAATTCCGCCCCAGCCCGGCGAGAGGTCGCGGTCGATCACGGCCACGTGCCGGCACGCGGCCAGCGCGGACGCGATCGCCCCCTCCGGGAGCGGGCGGTACATGCGCACGCGCACCCCGCCCGCTTTGACGCCGCGCGCGCGCGCCGCGTCCACCGCCGCGCGCACGGTGCTCGCGGTGGTGCCCATGGCGACGATGGCGACGTCGGCGTCGTCCATCCGATAGCGAACCACGGCGTCGGGCGGCCTCCGCCCGAACACCGTTTCGAACTCGTCCTGAATCTCCGCGTACACCGCGGGGACGCCCTTCATGGCGTCGATGTGCTGCGCGCGGTGCATCTCGGTCTGGTGCGGGAAGTCGAGCCCGCCCACGACGCGGGGCTCGTCGGTCACGCGGAACGAGAGGTCGAGCGCGGGCAGGAAGCGGTCCACCTGCTCCTGCTCGGCGACCTCGGTCATCATCATGGTGTGCGAGAGCACGAACGCGTCCTGGCACACCATCACCGGCAGATAGACGCGCGCGTCTTCCGCCAAGCGGAACGCGAGCAGCATGGTGTCGAACACTTCCTGGTTGTCCTCGCAGTAGAAATGAACCCAGCCGGCGTCGCGCAGCATGAGGGTGTCGCCGTGGTCGACCCAGATGTTCCACGGAGGCCCCAGCGTGCGATTGACCGCCATCATCACGATGGGGAGCCGGAAGAATCCGGCCGCGAACACGTTCTCCGCCATGTATGCGAGCCCGTTCGACGACGACGCCGTGAAGGTGCGCGCACCCGCGAGCGCGCCGCCGATGCACACGCCCATGGCGCTGTGCTCGCTCTCCACGCGCACGACGTGCCCCTTCTCGATGGTGGTCGCGCACAATCGCTCGATGCACTCCGTCTGCGGCGTGATGGGATACACGCCGCTGCAGAAACCGCGGCCGCTCCGGTTGGCGCGCGCGGCCAGGATGGCGGCTTCGGCGGCCGCGTGGTTGGCGCTGATCAGTTGCGTGCTCATTGCGGAAACATCTCCATGGCCCCGCGCGGGCATTCGGTGACGCAGATGCCGCAGCCCTTGCAGTACTCGAGGTCGATCTCGTAGCCGGTGCCGCTCTTCGCGATCACGCGGTCGATGATGCCTTCGGGGCAGTACACCAGGCAGGTGTCGCAGCGCGTGCAAGTGCCGCACGAGAAGCAGCGCTCGGCTTCGCGCCGGTCGGGCAGTCCCAGGTTGGTTTCGCGAAACGACTGGATGCGCGTCGCGACCAGCTCGTGGCGCTCCGGTGTGGCGAGGCGCGGCTCGAAATGCTCCATGCGGATGCTCGCGATCGGCACCGCCTGCATCTTGTTGGGGCGCGTGAACACCGCGACGTCGTCGCCAAGGTGCGCGAGCGCGCGGCCCGCGGTGCGACGCCCGTCGCCGATGGCGTGGGCGACGGTGCCTTCGCTGGTCGCGTAGTCGCCGGCCGCGAAGAGGTTGGTGGGCGCGCCGTCGACGTGCACGCGGCCGTCGACGATGGCGGCGCCGTCGGGGAGGAGCGACGCGTCGGCCGCCTGGCCCAGCGCAAGGAGCACGTGGTCGCACGACATCACCGAGACGCGGTCGGTCACCACCGGGCGGCGGCGTCCGCTCGCGTCGGGCGGGCCCATCTCGACTTCCGCGAGCGTCATGGCGCCGACGCGGCGGTCGCCGATCATGGCGAGTGGCGCGCGCTGGAACTTGAACACGACGCCTTCGTGTTCGCTCTCTTCGATCTCTTCGATGATGGCGGGCATCTCGCTGCGCGTGCGCCGGTACACTACCGACACGCGCGCCGCGCCGGAGCGGAGCGCGCTGCGCGCGCAATCCATGGCGGTGTTGCCGCCCCCCAGCACCACGACGTGTCCGCTCACCGCGTGCCCGCCCTCGAGGTTGACGCGATGCAAGAAGCGTGTGCCGTCTTCGACGTTCTCCAGGCGGACGCCGGGGACGTCGAGTCGCGTGGGACGTCCGAAGCCCGCAGCCAAAATGACGGCGTCGTACTCGCGACCGAGCGCGAGGATGCGGTCGCGGTCGAGGAATTCTCCCAAGCGCGTCTCCACGCCGAGCGCCACGATGGCGTCGATCTCGCGGTCGAGGACGTCGCGCGGAAGACGGTAGGTGGGAATGCCGGTGCGCAGCACGCCGCCGAGTGCGCGCTCGCCTTCGAACAGCGTCACCGCGTGGCCGCCGCGCGCGAGGTCGTACGCGGCGGCGAGGCCCGCCGGCCCGCTGCCGACGATCGCGATGCGACGTCGCGCGGACGGCGGCAATTCCTTCGCTGGTACCGGCGCCGCGTGGTCGCCGATCCAGCGCTCGAGCGCGCGAATGTTGACGGCGCCGTCGTAGTTGGCGCGGCTGCACCCGACCATGCAGGGCGCGGGGCACACGCGCCCGCACACCGACGCCAGCGGCTGCGTGCGCGCGAGCACACGGGCGGCCGCGTCTTCGCCTTCGTTCATGAGAGTCTGCACGAACGTCACCACGTCGTTACCGGCCGGGCACGACGCGTTGCACGGAGCTAGGTGATCGACGTAGCGCGGGAGCTGCGTGCGCCACGAGCCTGTCTTGAGACTCGGCCGCGGGCCCACGGTGTGTTCGGTGAGGGGAAGTACCGCGGTGCCGTGTTGCAGCGACGGGGTGTCGGCGCGAGCCGTGCCCGGAGCGATAATCCGGCCGCATTGGACCTCGCTCGCGAGCACGGCATCGAACGCCTCTTTGGCAGCAGGCAGGTTGCCATGCAGATGAGCATCACGGTACGCGTACTCGAGCGCGTCGAAAGGGAGACCGACGACCCGGCAATACGCGCCCGCGATGGTCGTGTTGACGATCACCACCGAGCGCGTCCCGATACCGTGCTTGCGCGCGATCGCGGTGGCGTCGATGGTGGCCACACGAGATTCGCCGAAGCGCTCGGCGTATGCCGCCGGTGCTTCGGGCGAATTGATGAGCAACAATCCGCCCGGCGCGAGGCCGGACACGACGTCGTCGCTCAATAAGGTCGGATCGAGGACGAGAAGATGATCGGGATGGTAGACCTTGTTGCGATTCGTGATCGCCTCGTCGCTCACGCGCGTGTACGCGCGAACGGGAGCGCCGGAGCGCTCGCCGGCGTAGTCGCCGAAGGTCTGCACGCTCTTGCCGAGGCGGGCATAGATGGCGGCGAGAAGCTTTGCGCAGGTTACGCCGCCTTGTCCGCCACGGCCGTGGAGCCGGATTTCCAGAGTCATCTGCGGCCCTCCAAGATCCTGAATGGAGTATAGCAATAAAACGGATAAAAAACTCCTATGTTTTCTGTCCTTCCCAGAGAAAAAAAGAGGGGCGCCCGAAGGCGCCCCTCCAAGGGGTGCGAACCGAACTGCGATCGTCCTAGCGATACAACGACTTCACACGTCCCCACGTCGACGACTCGGCGGCGACCGGTGCCGGTGTGAGGAAGCCCCGGATCTCTCCGCCCGGGACCACGCTCGTATGAATGTTGAGATACGCGCGCCCTTCGGCGATGGCCTGGAAGAGGTCGGCCTCCGCCTGCGTCGTGTTACCACCGTGCGCCGTTACGTACGCCGGGTTGTAGCTCGACGCGAGCGTCATATTCAACGTGTTATCATACGTGCCGGCCGTGACTCCGCTCGGAAAGCCGGAGAAGGTCGGCGTCGTGGTCGCGACACCCGCGGTGCCCGTTCCCGGGACCGCGGTGGCGGCGTGGATGTGGCACGCCGACGTGGTGCCGGACAGCCCGCTGAAGTTGGCGTATACGCGCATCGTATGCGCGGAGGCGTCGACTTCGACGATGCCGGTGCCCACTCCCGGCGAACCGTTCGGGGGCGACTCATTCGCCCCGTTCAGAACGACGTTGTAGACGATCACCGCGGCATTGGCGGGGGAAACCGCCGCGATCGCCAGCACTAGTGCGATGGCTACTACTACCCGAGAACCCAAACGCTCGATAAAACTGGATCCCATGATGCATCTCCTTGATGCGTTAGGTACGCGGGTGCTCCGCCGGGGATGGTACATTATTCCAAGCTTTGAGTGTGTTAAAATCTCGGCAATGAAGTGCGGCCGCCCCCTTCTCCTCGCCGGCCTGTTGTGCGCGAGCCTGTTCGCAGGCGCCGCCTGGGCCGAGCGCTCCACCGACGGCGACGAAGAGCTCCTTCCCATCGACGCCACCCCGGCCGAGCGCGCCCTCTCGACCCAGTCGATCCGGATGCCGCAGGTCGACGACCCGCCGCCCCTCGGCCCCCTTCGCAACGTCGCCGAGTACGAACCCGCGACGGGCGTCCTCATTCGCTACCCGCTCGGGATCGGCTACGGACTCATCAAGGAAATGGCCGAGGACGTCACCGTCTTCGTGGTGGTCTCGAGCGCGAACTTGAGCGCCGCCATCTCCAACTTCATCGCGGGCGGCATCGACACCACCCGCGTGGATTGGATCGTCGCGCCCAGCAATTCGATTTGGACGCGCGACTACGGCCCCTGGTTCGTCTTCGACGGCAACGGCAGCCAAGTCATCATCGACCACTACTACAACCGTCCGCGCCCCGACGACGACGTCGTCCCGCAAGTGCTCGGGACGCTGTGGGGCATTCCCGTCGTGCGGCACGGCATGTGGCACGCGGGCGGCAACTACATGACCGAAGGGCACGGGCTCTCGTTTTCCTCCGACTTGGTGTGGGACGAGAACTGGATGTTCACGCACGAACAGATCGCGCAGCACTGGCTCGACTACTACGGCGTCGACGTGTACAACGTGATCCAGGACATCTCGGAGACCGGCATCCACCACATCGACACCTGGGCCAAGCTGCTCGACGAAGAAACCGTGCTGGTGAAGCAAGTCGACCCGTCGCACGAGGACTACGCGCAAATCGAAGCCAACGCGGCCTTGATCGCGTCGCTCACCAACAAATACGGGCGCCCGTTCAAGGTCGTGCGCGTGATGTGCCCGCCCATCGCGAGCGGCAACGTCGCCGCCTACACCAATTCGTTCATCTTGAACAACAAGTTACTAATGCCGACCTTCGGGCTCGCGTCCGCCGACGCCGCCGCGCTGCAAGTGTATCGCGACGCCATGCCCGGCTACGAAGTCTTGGGCTTCAGCGGCGGGTGGCTCACCGACGACGCGCTCCACTGCCGCGTCATCGGCATCTACGACCGCTACATGCTGCGCGTCGACCACGACCCCGTGCAAGCCGCGCAGGGCGGCGTGCCCGTCCCCGTCACCCTGTACGCCGACGACCGCAGCGGCGCGGGGCTCGACATGTCGGCGACCCGGCTCTACTGGCGAAAGGCGGGCACCACCACCTTCTCGTCGGTGCCGTTCACCGCGGACGACGAACCCGATTGGTATCGCTCGCAGATTCCCGCGCAGCACACCGACACCGACGTCGAGTACTACGTCACCGCGCGCGACCAGAGCGGCCGCGTGTCGTCGCGTCCGCGCACGGCGCCGCTTGCGACGTATCGCGTCACCTTCGAGGGTGTGAGCGGCGTTCCCGCGAGCCCGCCCAAGCTGACGCTGTCGGTGGGGCCGTCGCCGTTCCAGAACCGGAGCGTCGCGCGCTTTCACATGGAGCAAGCGGGTGGCGCGAGCGTGGTCGTGTACGACGTGCGCGGCGGTGTCGTGGCGACGCTGCTCGATCGTTCGCTGGGCGCGGGCGATCACGAGGTCGTATGGACGGGGAACAGCGCCGACGGCGGTCGCGCGCCGAGCGGCGTCTACTTCGTGGTTCTAAAGAGTGGGGGAGAACGCGTCGCGCGACGCGTCGTGTTGTTGCGCTAGCGGGGAGCTAGAACGGCACCATGAGGCCGGCGGTGACGGTGATGCCGCTGTTCGACACCGTGAAGTTGAGCGGCTCGCCGGTGACGCCGACGTCGCCGAACACGCGCGACCCCTGCGTGTAGCGCGCATCCAACAGGAGCACGTACGGTCCCGCCTTGGCGTCTAGCTCGGCGCCGATGGTCCCGCTGATTTCCCAGTTGTTGAGCGTGTCGCCGATGTCGACGTCCAGCGGCCCGTTGTCCGCTTCCGCGTTGATCCAGAGACCCAGCACCGGTCCCGCGAACGCGCGCATCGTGAAGCGCGGCGAGAGCGGGAAGCGCGCCACCAGGA
>CAZLLI010000011.1:43379-46269 GCA_964560355.1 uncultured bacterium
CCCGCGAACGCGCGCATCGTGAAGCGCGGCGAGAGCGGGAAGCGCGCCACCAGGAGCGCGTCGAGCTCGATGTAGTCGAGCTTGATCTCCGAGGTGACGAAGGTGTCGGCGTCGGCGGTCGAGTACGGCACGCCCGTCTTGGCGCCCTTCATCGTGTACATGAGCTCGCTCTTGAAGCCCAAGTGCTTGCCCTTGTCGAACCCGACGAATCCCGCGCACGCGAAGCCGGTGCGGGTATCGGGAGCGAGGTCCGCGTCTTCGCCCGTGAACGACGCCAGGTTGGCGCCGGCGCGGAATCCCGCGTAGCCCTCGGCGTGCGCGCGCGGCGCGGTCGCGACGAGCGCGGCGGCGGCGAATATGATGGCGAGCTTCTTCACGCTACTCCGACTCCGCCGGTCCGCGCGACCCGAACGGGAACGCGAATCCGAAATAGAACGAGAAGGACCGGTTGGCGAAGTCGGCCGAATTGACGTCGGTGACCGCTTCTGTGCCTTCGCCGGTGGTGACCTCGAAGTCCGCGTCGACGGCCGGGTCGGTGATGCTGCCGACGTAGCGCACGTCGACCAAGAAGTTGGCCGCGCCGATCGGAACGCTCAATCCCATCCCGAGCTGGAACGCGAGGTCCGAGTCTTCGACGCTGTTGATGGCGATATTGGTAGTCGGGTTGACGAAGATGCGCTCGCCCACGTAGTCCTTGAGGTCGTAGCCGAGGTCGTCGCTGGTTTCGACTTGGCGCTGCAGCGGGAACGCGTACGACATGCCCACGCACAGCTCGACCGACGTCTTCGACTTGGGCGCGAGGTCGATCACCAAGAGGAGCGGCACCTCGAGGTAGTCCATCTGCCACTCGATGACGCTGCGCGAAAACGCGAGGCGTGCGCCCTTCTCGGTGTAGTTCGCTTCCAGGCGCAGCCCCATCTGCTTCCACGCGTGCATGCCGACGAAGACGCCGCCGCCCACGCCGAAGCGCGGATCGTACTCCTGCTCCGCCTTGACGTCGCCCATCGAGAACGCGAAGCGCGCGCCGCCGTAGTAGCGCGGCTCCGGCGCCTCCTGCGCGTACGCGCGCGAAACCCCCAGCAACGCCGTGGCCGCCAGGCCCAGGCACACGAAGAGCTTGGCTCCGCGAGGGCCTTTAGCGGGTTGGGTTGTGGGGCGGAAACAACGGGTCGAATGGAACCGACTCATGAAGCGGCGAAACTAGCACAGGCTCTCGGAACCCGTCAAGCCTCTGCTTCGCGCTCTCCTTTCCTGTTGGCTCGCGCACGGCGGCCGGCCTATATTGGGGCCGTCGATCGCTCGATTATAGTAGTGTCGGAATCCGAACCATGTCCTCCCAACTTCTATTCAGCGTCGCGGGCGCCCGCGGCATCGTCGGCAAGACCATCGACGCCGACGTCGTCACGCGGCTCACCCTCGCGTACTGCTCGGTGCTCCCGAAGGGCGCCGTGGTCGTGGGGCGCGACACGCGTCCGAGCGGCGAATCCTTCGCGCATTCGGTCGTGGGGGCGGTCACCGGCACCGGGCGCGACGTCATCGACCTCGGCATCGCCACGACACCCACGGTCGAAATCGTCACCGACACCACCGACGCGGTCGGCGGCATCATCGTCACCGCCAGCCACAACCCCATCGAGTGGAACGCGCTCAAGTTCATCGACCACCGCGGCATCTTCATTACCAAAGAAGCGGGCGCGAAGGTGAACGCGGCATATAAGGAGGGGCGCTTCGTCTTCGCGGACGGCAAGAGCACGGGCAAGATCTCCGACTACACCACCGCGGCGCGCGAACACATCGACGCCATTCTCGCGCTCGATGTAATCGACGTCACGGCGATCAAGCGCAAGAAGTTTACTGTTGTACTCGATTGCATCAACGGCGCGGGCAGCGTCATCGCGCCGCAATTGCTGGAAGCGCTCGGCGTGCACGTGGTCCCGCTCAATTGCGTGCCCGACGGGAATTTCTATCGCGACCCCGAGCCGCGTCCGGAAAACTTGCAGGACCTCGCGGAGGCGGTGAAGAAGTCGGGCGCGCACCTGGGGCTCGCGACCGACCCCGACGCCGATCGCTTGGCCTTGGTCGACGAGAACGGCAACGCGCTCAGCGAGGAATACACGCTGGCACTCGCGTCCGACGTCGTGCTCGAAAAACACAAGGGACCGGTGGTGGTGAATCTGTCGACGTCGGCGTGGCTCGACTTCGTGGCGAAGAAGCACGGCGTCGACATCCATCGCACGCCCGTCGGCGAAGCGAACGTGGTCGACAAGATGCTCGCGGTGAACGGTGTCGTGGGCGGCGAAGGCAACGGCGGCGTGATCCTCCCCGCGATCCACGCCGGGCGCGACGCCATGTTGGGGATGGCATTGATATTGCAGCTTTTAGCGTCCAAGGGCGCGACCTTGTCGGAGCTCGTTCGCGGTTACCCGCCCCTACTGATCACGAAAGACAAGGTGGCGCTTCGCGGGGCCTTTGCGCCGGGCCGGATTTCGGATGCACTCCGGCTCCACAATCCTGTTACACTCGACACCCAAGATGGTGTGAAGGCGACATTTGCGGACGGCTGGATCCACCTTCGCGTGTCCAACACGGAAGGTATCGTCCGCGTGATCGCCGAAGGACCGGACCCCAAGCGGGCCGCATCGCTGCAACGAATCGCCCGCGACGCCCTCGACGCGTCGTGGTGATTCTCCCCAGCGCGGGACCGGGATCGGAGGAAATCGCGCATGTGCGGAATCATCGGCTACATCGGTAACAACGCCGCGATGCCCATCCTCCTCGAGGGCTTGAAGCGCCTCGAGTACCGCGGCTACGACTCCGCGGGTGTCGCCATCATGGAGAACGGCCACCTCACGGTCGAGAAGACCAAGGGGAAGATCTCGCAGCTCGAAGG
>CAZLLI010000012.1:0-45548 GCA_964560355.1 uncultured bacterium
TATGAGCAATTGGGATTGGGGCAGTGTGGAGGAACCCATCCCGTCCTTCCCGATCTCATGCCACTGCCCCGGCACATCCCATGCCAGGGACATTCTCGCGGCCACAACCAACAAAAAGCGGCGGAGCGTCTTGATCGACGCCCCGCCGCCCTTCGGGCGAACCGGGTTCACTTCCTCGCGTTTGCCTTAGCCGACCACCTTCGGGGTCACGAAGATGATGAGCTCGCGCTTCTGTGAGGTCTTGTTCTCGTAGCGGAACAAGGGACCCAGGAGCGGCATGTCCTTGAGGACGGGGACGCCGCTGCGCAGCTGGCTCTCGACGTCGCTGATGAGACCGCCGATGACCGCCGTCTCGCCGTCTTTGACGACGACGCGGGTGTCCGCTTCCTGCAGGTTGATGATGACGCCACCCTGCACCGTCGCCTCCGACGCGAGGTCGGACAGCTCGGGGTGCAGATCCATGGTGATGGTGCCGTCGCTGTTGACGTGCGGCGTCACACGCAGGATCACGCCGATCTTCTTCAACTCGGTGATCGGGTTGCCCGCTTCGTCGGAGACGATGAGCGGAATTTCCTTACCCACCAAGATGCTGGCTTCCTTGTTGTCGGCCGTCGTGATCTTCGGGTTCGAGATGATGTTGGCCTTGTTGTCGCGCTCGAGCGCGTCGATGATGACGTTGACGTCACCCCACGACTGCACGGTTCCCACGCGCACGGTGCTGAACGGCGTCACCAGGCGCTGGCCGCTGACGATGTCGCCGGCCAGGTTGCCCGTCTGCAGGTTGAGCGCCTGCCAGCTGACGCCGAGCTCGCGCGAGGAACGGTGGTCGACGTCGACCATCTTGGCGACGATCTCGACCTGGCGCAGCTTCTGGTCCATGTCGATGATCATCTGCGCGATCCTGTCGATGCGCGTCGGCACCTCGGCGATGATCACCGTGTTGGTGCCGGTCTCGGCTTCCACCGAGCCGCGCGGCGACACGACCTTGTTCATGGCCGTCTTGATTTCCTTCGCGTTCAAGTAATTCAACTTGATCGTGCGCGTCAGCAGGGACGCGTTCTCTTCCTTCTTACGATCCGTGGTGACGGCTTTGACCTCGTCCTCCTGGAGCTGCTCCACGGGGGCGACGCGGATGATGCCGTAGTCGTCGCGCCAGCCGTAGCCCTGGCTGCGGAGAATGGTGTCGAGCGCTTCCTTCCAGGGAACGTTCTTCAGGTGGATAACCACCGGGCCCTCGACGTCGGGGGCCGCGACGATGTTGACACCGGAGAACTCGGAGATGCTGCGCAGCACCGTCTTGATGTCGGCGCCCTGCACGTCGATCGTCATAGGCTGATTGGCCAGGGCGGCGCCGTAGAGAGGAGTGGACATCTCCGCGGGCGCGCGCGACGGCGTGCTCTCAGTCATGGCGACGTTGTCGTTGGCGTTCGCCTGTGCGGCGAACTCGGACGGCTGCGGCCAGGCGGCCTCGACGTCGCCCCATTCCGACGATTCGTCGGTGGTCTGCGACTTGGCCGGCATGTCGGTAATGAGCGCCGCGTTGGCAGCGGGCGCCGCGGTCGTCGCCGGAGCAGCCGCGTTCTTGGGCGCGACGGCGGGCGAGTTCTTCGGCGCCACCGCGGGGGCGGCGGCATTCTTCGGCGCGACCGAAGCGGCCGCGGGAGCGGCTGCGTTCTTGGGCGCGACGGCCGGCGCATCGGCAGGCTTCGCGTCCGCGGGCTTCGCGGTCTCGGCCGGCTTCGCGGCGGCGGGTTTCGCCTCCGCGGGCTTGGCCGTTTCCGCGGGCTTGGCGTCGGTCGCGGCGGGCTCGGTGGCCGGCTCGGCCGGCACTTCGAACCACGCGCCATCGCTGGCGGGGGCCTCTGTGGCCGCGACGGCCGGCGTTCCCTCGCCCGCGTTGGCGCCCATGACGTCGGCGGCCGGACCCGTGAACACGACCTCGACGGACGTGCCGCGGCGGGACACCTTGTACTTCGTGCCTTCGGCCAGCTCGAATACCACGCGCGTCACCAAGTCGGGTTCCGACTGGAATTGACTCGCGCGCACCGCGCTCACGAAGCGCCCGTCGACCTGGAGCTTGTTCGACTCGGTGATGTTCTTCACACCGACCAAGTCGATGACCAGGCGCTTGGGATCTTCCAGCGCGTATTCCTGATACTGGACGATGCCCGACGGGTTGATCATGTAGGTCGTCGCCGTCGGCGTCTGTGCGAGCTCGACCGAGTCGAGGTTCGTCACATCACCGCCGGCAATCGACGCCAGCAAGACCACGCCCGCGAACAGCGTCGCGATGATCGTGAGTTGCGTACCAGACAGTCTGTTCATCGTTCCACTCCTTCTTAACGTCCGACGAGGCGCAGCCTGACTGTCGTCGTCTGGCCGAAGTTAGTGACACGAGCCACCAACTCGTCTTCACCGATTGAAACCACACTTCCGTTGCGCACGCGGTCGCCCACGCGGAGGATGTAGCTGTACCCGCTGGCGTCCTCGAGGAGGGCGAAACGATCGACCTCTCCGCGCACGATGCCGACCAACTGGACCGCGCTCAAATTCACGGTGTCCATGCGGTCGCTCTGGTTGAACGCGCCGTCGATCAGCGACCGGAAGGGGTCGCGACGGTTGAACGCGTCGTAGTAGTACAGATTCTCGCGCAGTACCACCTTGCCGGACGGGGTCACCGTTGGCGTGGCGGGCGCGGGCGCGGTCGAGTCGGGCTTGGCTACCGCCGTGGTGGGGGCATTCGCCGCCGTCGCCGCCGCGTCCTTGGCTTTCTCCTCGGCGCGGGCGACGCCGAACGTCGCGCACACCGCGAGAGCCACCGCGAAACTAGTCGTTGCTCGCATGCTGATCGTCGACGGTCTCATTGGTGACACCTCCCATCAACGTGTAGGCGGTGAGGGTGAACTTGGCCTCGACGGTATTGTTCGACCGCATGGCCGCCGCCGGCGCCGCGTCATCGCCCTTGTTCTTCTTGGTGCTGGTCCTCTTCTTGGACTTGCTTTCCTTGGGCTGCCCGAGCTCGAGGCCCGAGATGTTCACGATGCGCTCCATATTGGAGAGCCGGCCCAGGAACGATCCCACTTGGTGGTAGTTGCCGCGCACCGCGACCGTGATCGGGTGCTCGGTGTGGAACTCCTTCGCCACCGACGCGCCGGGCTGGAACAGCGCGAACTCGACGCCCGCGCGGCTGCCGGCCATGGTGACCTGGCGCAACAAGTCCGGAATCTCCTTCTCTTCGGGCAGGAGTTCCTGCGCCGAGAGCCACTGGTCGTGCAGGCGTTCGTACTCGGCCTCGAGACGCGCCAGGTCGCCGACCACGCGCCGCGCCTTTTCCACTTCGGCGGCGAGTTTCTCGTGCTCTTTCTCGAGCGCTTCGATCTTCGCCTTCCGAACCGGATAGTTGAACGGCAGGACCGACGTACCGAAGTACACGTACCCGGCCGCGGCGAGTGCGATCACGCCGAGGACGATTCTCTGTGTCTTGGGTTCCTTGAGATTCATGGTTGCCCTTCCCTATTCCAGAGCGATCGTGTCGTTCAATTCACCAGCGACGCGCTGACCGCGAATTTCACGACGCGCACGCCGTCGATGTCGCCTTCCTCGGCCTTGCTCAAGGCCACTTCGCCGAAGCGCCCCGAACCCTCGAGGCTGGTCATCAAATCGGCGATGATGAAATTCGAAAACGTGACGCCCTCGATGCGTACCTTGGCTCCGCCGCTCTCGCTCACGTCGGTGAGCCAGCAGTTATCCGGCACGTTGACCGCTAGGTCGTTCATCATGCGCACGTGTAGGTAGCGGTCCTTGTCCAGCGACGCGATGATAGCGAGGCGCTTGTTGACCTCTTCGCGCTCCGCCTGGAGCTTGCGAATCTTCGCGAGCTGGGGAGCCAGGCGCGCCGACTCCTCTTTGAGGGCCAGGATCTTGGTCTCGTAGTCGTGGATCTTGCGGTTCTGCAGGACCCAAATGCCGGCCACCGCGCCCGCGTAGACGAACAGACCCAGCGACACCCACAACACCGCACCGCCCGAGATGGTCGGGAGGCTGATCTTCCGCTTCGACTTGCGGTCGTCGGACGGAAGCAGGTTGATCCGAATCATCTACTTCGCCTCCCTTCGCAGGGCGAGACCGAACGCCACGGTGAGAATCGGTCCGACCTTTTCAACGTCGTCGCCCGCGGCCTCGAACACGCCTTCGGCGCGCGCGGCCTGCGACACGGCTCGGTTGATGGTGAACTCGATGCCGTGCTTGTCGGAGAGAATGTCGCGCAGGAACGGCACGCACGCGCCGCCGCCCGAAAGCACGGCGTGGTCGATGCGCTCTGCGTCGCCCGCGGTCTTCAGGAACGCGATCGAGCGCTCGATGCCCATCGAGATGTCGGTGGCCGCGTCGGTGATGATCTGCCGGAAGCGGTCCGCGTCGTCGATCTCGGAAGCGCCGGACAGCATGTTCTCGGCCTCATCGAACGACACGCCCAGCTCGCGCTGCACGGCTTCGACGAACACGTTGCTGCCGACACTCAAGTCGCGCGTAAAGTAGGGGATGTTGTTCTGGATGATGTTGATGTTGGTCACGTCGGAGCCGATGTTGACCAGCCCGACCACGCGGCCGGCGCCGTTCTCGCCCGTCGCCTCCACCGCGTTTTGGATCGCGAACGAGTCGACGTCGATGATGACGGGGTTCAGGCCCGCGTCCTTGACGATGCCGGCGTGCGCGTTGACCATTTCCTTCTTGGCGGCGACCAGGAGAATCTCCATCTGGTTCGCGCCCATGTCTTCGTTGAGGACCTGAAAGTCGAGGCACACGTCGTCGATATCGAACGGAACGTGCTGCTCGGCTTCCCAGAAGATCGCTTCCTTGGCGTCGTCCGGGTTCATCTTGTCCATCACGACTTTCTTGACGATGACCGCGCGGCCGGAGACCGCCGTCGCGACGTTCTTCGACGTCACACCCGCTTTGGCCATGCACTCTTGAATGCCCTGCACGACCAGACTCTGGTCCATGATCTCGCCTTCGACGATCGCTTCGGGCGGAAGCTTGACGATCCCGTACTTGGTCAGAACGGGGTCGTCTTTCGAGTGGTCGACTTCGACCACCTTGATGAGACTGGAGCCGATGTCCAGCCCGACCGATGTCTTGGCTTTCCGCGAGAACAGCTTCATCTCTTCACCAGCCTTGCTAGCCGTGCGTTACGTGTGTCGCGGCGGTTGCCCGCTAAGTCGAATTAGAATCTGTGAATAGACCTTGCCGCGGCGGGCGATATCGCAACAAGCATGCCAGGCGAATGCCGCGCAAAGGCTCATGGTTTCCTGCGATAACTAGCTTTTCCCAAACAAGTTATTGATCGGCGCGCGACGCGCGCGCGTGTGCGCGCGCGGGCCGCCGTGCAAACTGCATCCGCTCCGCGCATTAGCGCGGTGGTGAAAATGTGCCTAGGTAAAGTGAGAGCAGTCGTGAGCCCGCGAACAACATCAGGCACGCCGCCGGCGCCAGGAACGAACCGAACGCGACCGCCGTCTTACCGCCGCCGCCGCGCCGGCGCATGAGCCACACGCCGTACACGCTGCCCGCGAACGCGCCCACGAACAGCACCGCGAGCACCATTTGCCACCCCATGAACGCGCCCACCATCGCCATCAGCTTCACGTCGCCGCCGCCCATGCCCTCGACCTTGCGCGCCGCCTTGTACGCGAACGCGATCGCGAGGATGACGCCCGCTCCCACCGCGGCGCCGACCAACGAATCGACGATGTTGATATCGAGGCACACCCACGCGCCGATCCATCCCAGCACGGTGCCGCCGATCGACAGTGGATCCGGAATAATTTGGTGCTCCCAGTCGATGAACGTGATCGCGATCATGATGGCGACGAATGCAAATACCCACGCTGCTTGCAGCGTGGCTCCGAATTGCCACACGGCAATCGCGGCCGCCGCCGCGCTCAACGTTTCCACCAACGGGTAGCGCGCCGGAATTTGCCAGCCGCAGCGGCGACATTTGCCGCCCAGCAAGAGCCAGCTCACCACCGGCACGTTGTCGAACCAGCGAATGGTTTCCTGGCACTTGGGGCACTGCGAGCGTCCGCCCACCACCGACTTCCCGCGCGGCATCCGGTAGATGACCACGTTCAAGAAGCTGCCGAAGAGCGCGCCGAAGACGCCGGCCGCGACGATGGCCCACGTGCTAGCCGTCATGGCCCGTCTCCTTGGCATCCTTCGGTTTGCCGTGTGCGTCGATCTTCTCGCCCGCGCGCAGCTTCTCGATGTAACGCTTCGCCATCTCGCGCATGTAGGGCTGGTCGGAATTCCTCGCGATCTCTTCCCACATGCGAATCGAGGTCTCTTCGTGGCCGGCCTTGGCCTTCACGAAGGCGGCAAAGCGGCGCGCCGTGTCGCTCCCACCCGGGAGCTTCCCCGCCAATTCGAAGTAGCGCGCGGCGCGCTCGGAGTCGCGCGCGCCCACGTAGTAGAGGAATCCGATCTCGAACGGGTACATCCAGTTTTCCGGGTTTTGCTGCATGCCCTTCTTCAGGATCCCGACCCCGCGCTCCATGTCGCCCATGTCCTGCGACATGACCACCGCGCCGAAGATGTACGGGAACGTGAAGTGCGGATCCAAGTCGGTGACGATGTCGATGAGACCGTTGAAATACGCGAGGTCGTGCTGGCTCATCGCGTAGCCGCCGTAATACTGGACCGCCTGGAACCACACCCAGTCGGCCGCGAGCTCGCGGTAGCCGAGCGACGTTTGCTCGATGAACTTGCCCGACGGCAAATACAAGTTGGTGTAGAGATACGGACGCTCGCGGTACGCCTGCACGCGCGCGGTCGCGAGCGCGAGCACGCCGACCAGTGCCACGCCGGTCACCATGCCGCGCGCGGCGCGCACGCTAGCTCACTTCCTTGGCGCGGAAGACCAGCGTCGCAAGGTAGAGGACCACCGCGGAGTACGCGAACGCGTACAGCGTCACCGACAGCACGAAGCCTTGCGGGAGCGCGAGCCCGTGCACTGCTTCGGAGCGGATGTTGAGCAATTCGAGATTGGGGAGCGCGTAGTAGGCCGCGGTCGCGACCACCGTGGTGGCCTTGCCACCCATGCGCTCCGCGAAGGTCAAGAGGTCGCTCGAGAAGTGCCCCGCCACCACGCACGCCACCGTGAAGAACGACCCCATCAGCGGCGACGTGAACGACGAGAAGAACGTGAGCAGCGCGGTGACGACGGCGCCTTCGAGCAGCGTGAGGTACACGGCGCCCACGATGGTGTTGGTGACCTGAGCGCCGCTCAGCGTCACCACCAGCATGTGGACCGACGCCATCAGCACCACCACGATCGACACCATACCCACCGTCCCCGCGTACTTGCCCAGCACGAACTCGACGCGCGAAATGGGCTTGGCGAGGAGCGCGCGCAGGATGCCGCGCTCCTTCTCGAGGTGGAACGACCCCGCGCCCAAGAGCACGATCAGCGCCACCGCGAAGATCGAGATGGCGGCGAGCCCGATGTCGACCACGATCTTCTGCTGCGCCCCCACCGCGAGCGGGGAGAGCACGTACGACGACAGCATCAAGAGGGCCGCGAACAGCATCACCACCAGCAGGACCTTCTCCTGCAGGTAGCTCTTGAGCGTGAACTTGGCGAGGGCGACGATGCGCATAAGTTGGTGTTTCTAGCGCCGCGTGAGCGCGGGTTCGCGGCGACGGGCGCCTTCGGGTGATTCTTCGCGCGCGGCCGCGACCGCCTCGACGAAGACGTCTTCCAAGCGCGTCCGCAGCGGCTTCACTTCCACCACGCGGCCCTCCGACGAGTACACGTCGGCGATCAGGCTCTGCAGCTTCTTGTCGACGCAGCGAATGATCATCACGTTGTCCTTGGCCACCAGCTCCGTCCCGCCGTAGTCGCTGGCGTGGATGCGCTGGCGGTCGACGCCGGTCACCGTCACTTCCACCCCGCCGGACTCGCCGGTGTACATATCGCGCAGGTTGGTTTCCCGCGCGAGCTTTCCGCCGCTCAATATGCCCACGCGGTCGCACACGGCTTCGACGTCGGGAACGATGTGCGAGCTCATGAGGATGGTCTTGCCTTGGCCCTTGAGCGACACCAAGAGCTCGCGGAACTGGCGGCGTCCGATCGGGTCGAGTCCGCTGTACGGTTCGTCGAGGAGGAGCAGCGCCGGATCGTTGATGAGCGCCGTCGCGATGCCGAGGCGCTGGCGCATGCCCTTCGAGTAGTGCTTCACCTTCATCGCGCGCTTGTCGTGAAGACCGACCAGCTCGATCAGCTCGTGCGCGCGAGCGTGCGTGCGCGCGCGCGGCATGCCGCAAAGATCGCCCACCAACGTGAGCGCCTCGAGGGCGGTGACGTGCGGGTATAGACCGACTTCCTCTCCCAGGTAGCCGATGCGTGCGCGCGTGTCGCGGCCCGCGCCATCCTTCCCGAACACCGTGATGCGTCCCGCATCGGGCTTGAGCATGCCCAGGATCACCTTCATGGTGGTCGACTTGCCGGCGCCGTTGTGACCCAGGAAGCCGTACACCTCGCCCTCTTCGACGTAGAGGTCGAGACCCTTCAAGACCGGCGTCCGCGCACCGAAAAAGCCGGTGCGGAAGGTCTTCTGGACACCCTGTAGTTCGAGAATCGCCATGGCTAGAATTCGGGCAGACTCGACGCCCGCCCGGTGTATTGCAGGCTTCGTACCGAAAAAGCCGACGGGGCGAGCACCTTTCGGCACCCGCCCCGCCTGAACGATCCCTAAGATCGTGTGTCGGTTTACTGACCGCTCGTGAGCGACAGAATGAGGACGTTGGGGTCCTTCCCGACGACGTCGATCTGGTAGCCGTCCCACACACCGTCGTTGTCCGGGTCCTGCGGCGTGTAGCCGACGAGGCCCGAGGTGCCGGTCGGGTCGCCGTCAGCCGGCGAGTCCTGGGCACGCGAGAACGGGTTCGTGAGGAGAGCACCGCCGTTCGGCAACAGGTCCGTGAGGACGTCGCCGTTCGGGAGCGCATCGGCGCCGACGTCCGCCGCGTACACGCCGTCGTTCTGGACCGAGAAGTCCTCGGCCGCCAACTGGGTCGTGTGCGCGTTCGACTTCGCCGACGCTTCCTTAGCGCGAGACTGCATGTTGATGAAGTTCGGGATCGCGATAGCGGCAAGAATGCCGATGATCACGACCACGATCATCAACTCGATGAGAGTGAAACCCTTGTTACGCATGACAACCTCCTATTTAGCTGTTGCGCGTAGGATGTGAACCATCCGGACCTTTTCAACTGGTCCTGCCCACGCTAAGGCAAGCGGTATGCCAACTCGTTTTGCGTTTTCCAGCCGCTTCCCTTGGTTCCTTTAAGGCTCCTAACGTCGCATGCAATTTCTCTTCCTTTTCACGGATCCCGACGATGCGGTGCCCGTCACCCATGTGACGCAAAGTGCACTTTGCCGGGACGCGACTACTCGCTCTCGACGAGTTCCTTCTCGAGTTCCTTGTCCAAGCCATACCGCTGAATCTTGCGATACAGCGTCGACGCGTTGATCCCTAGAATCTGGCTGGCTTTCTTCTTCTGCCAGTTGGTGTCGTTAAGTACCTTGATGAGGTACTCCTTCTCCAGCTCGTCGAGCGTCACCTGGGCGCGCTCGGTGATCAGATGGCTCGCCCCGGATTCGCGCTGGCGGATCTTTTCGGGCAGCGAGGTGTCGGTGATCTGGTCGCTCTCCTCGAGGATGACCGCGCGCTCCATGACGTTTTCGAGTTCGCGGACGTTCCCGGGCCACTCGTAGTTGACCAAAAATTCCATGGCGTCCCGCGTGATTCCCTTTTGTCGCTCGCTCGGCAGGTCTTCGTTGTACTTGCGCAGGAAGTGCTGCACGAGGAGGGGCACGTCGTCGCGGCGCTTGCGGAGCGGCGGCAGGTGGATGGGAATGACGTTCAAGCGGTAGTAGAGGTCGGCGCGGAATCTCTCCTGCTTGATGGCTTTCTCCAAGTCGGCGTTGGTGGCCGCCACTAGCCGCACGTCGACCTTGATGGGGTTGGTGCCGCCGACCGGGATCACTTCGCGCTCCTGCAAGACGCGCAGGAGCTTGACCTGAATGGTGGGCGATGTCTCGCCGATCTCGTCCAGGAAAAACGTGCCGCCCTGCGCCACCTTGAACAGGCCTTCCTTGTCGCGGATGGCGCCGGTAAACGACCCCTTCACGTGTCCGAACAGCTCGCTCTCGAGCAGGCTCTCGGGCAGCGCGCCGCAGTTGATGCTGACGAAGGGACCGCTCGCGCGCGACGAGCGATAGTGGATGGCGCGCGCGATGAGCTCTTTGCCGGTGCCGCTCTCGCCGTAGATCAAGATGGTCGATTCGGTGTCGGCGACCTTGTCGACCAGGTGAAACACCTTCTGCATCTCTTCGCTCTTGCCGATGATGGTGCGCAGGTCCGAGCTCTTCTTGAGCTGCTTCTTCAAGAGCACGTTCTCGGTGCGCACGCGCTTCATGTCGAGCGCGTTGCGCACGACCATCTTGATCTCGTCGTTCTTGGCGTGCTTGATGAGGTAATGGAACGCGCCCTGGTTGACCGCTTCGATGGCGGTTTTTTGCGACGCGTACGCCGTCATGATGATGACCGGCATGGTCGCGTCGAGGCGGCGGATCTCCTTCAACACCTCCATGCCGTCCATGCCCGCCATCTTGATGTCGGTCAGGACGACGTCGAACTTGCTGGCCGCGACTTCTTCCACCGCCTTCTTGCCCGTGCTGACGGTGGTGATTTCGTACCCTTCCTTTCGCAACATGATCGAAAGGAACTGGCACATGCTCTTCTCGTCATCGACCACCAGAATGCGTTCTCCAGCCATGCGTGATTTCCCTTCTCGCTTAAAGTCCCTAGTCCGCCACCGCGACCATTGCTTTACCGCGCTTGCCGGCGCGCGCGACCGATTCGCCGGCGCCGACGATGGGGAGCGTGATGGTGAATACCGCGCCACCTTGCTCCCGATTTCGATACTCGATGACACCGCCGTGGGCCGCGACGATCTTGTTCGCGATCGCGAGTCCCAAGCCGGTGCCGCCTTCTTTGCTCGTGAAGAAGGGCTCGAACAACCGCTCCATGCCCTCGGGGTCGATGCCGGGGCCGGTGTCGCAGAACGCGACCCGCACCTGCCCCGCCCCCGTCGGCCCCGCCACCACGTCGAGCCGCCCACCCTTCCCCATCGCCTCGCACGAATTGACGGCGAGGTTCATGAACACTTGCCGCATCTGCTCGTCGTCCATGTAGACGAACGGCATGTCTTCGGCGCACTCGAGTCGAATCGAGATGCCGTCGCTCTTTTCCGCGTTCTTCTTCAAGAGCACCATCGTCTCCGACAGGCACTTGTCGAGACGCGCCGGCAGCCGCTTGGGCTGCCGGATTTTCGCGAAGTCGAGGAAGTCGGAGATGATGCGGTCCAATCGATCCGACTCGCGCATGATGAGCTCCATCAAGCGCCCGTTCTCTCCGTCCAGCTTCAACTCCTGGTGCAGCATCTCGATCGAGCCCGAGATCGACGCCAGGGGGTTCCGCAACTCGTGCGCGATGCCCGCCGACAGCTCGCCGATGGCGGCCAGGCGGTCCGCCTTGCGCACGCGCTCGCGCATCTCGTGGACCTCGGTGAGGTCCTGGAACAGCGCGATGACGCCGCGGCGACGGTCGGCGCCGTCGGTCAAGAGCGAGATGCTGATGCCGAGCGGCCGGTCCTTGCCGTCGCGCGTGTGCGCCGAGATCTCCTGGCGGCGCTTGCCGCGATCCATCGACAGCGACTGCACCAACTCGTGCGCGAGGTCCGGCACGCGCCGGCCCAGCGCCTCGTCGACGTGCTTGGCGAGCACGTCTTCCTTCAGGATCTCCAAAATGTCTTCGGCGGCGCGGTTCATGGTGACGACGCGGCACACCGAATCGACCACGAGCACGCCGCTGCTCATGTTCTCGAGTATGTAGTTGGTGTCGACCCGTAGCTGCTCGAGTGCCGTCTCCGCGTGGCGCAGCGCGCGCCCCTTCAAACGAATGCGGTCGGCCAGGTAACCGCCCACCGTGCCGACCAGGAGGAACATCGACGTGTGCATGTACGCGTCGATGACGCCGCTCGCGCGGCCCTTCGCGTACAGCTCGCGACCCGGCGGGTCGACGACGCCGTGCGCTTCTAGAATCTGATAGCCCACGAAGCACGCGGACGACATGAGCGCCGCGCCCAGTCCGCCCGGCATCGCGAGCAGAAACGCGGCCGCGGCGATGTTGAGGCAGTACACGGTAGTGAACTGCCCGCCCACGCCGCCGCTGTAGTGCATGATGCCCACCGCCAGCGCGACGTCCGCCGTCACCACCACCCACGCCGACTTCGTCACCGCCACTTTGAGGCGCGTGAGCCCGAAGGCGATCGCGCCCACCACCACGCTCGCCCCGAGGAGCGCGTAGAGCGGGCCGACCCGCGTCAGCTCGTCGGTCAATTCGACGATGGTGACGCCGGCTCCCACGATCAGCGCCGCCACGATGGTGCGCAGCACCAGGAAGCGCTCGAAGGCCCGCGGGTCGCCGGTGAACACGATCTCGTGCGCACGCGACGACGAAACCGCTTTCACGCCGCCTGCGGCGGCACTGGTCCGGGCCGAATCCACGTCGCTCGCTCCCGACTAGCCGCCGGCAACGACGCTGACCAGTTTGAACATCGGCAGGTACATCGCGATCAGCATGCCGCCAACCACGGTACCCATGACCACGATCATGACGGGCTCGATGATGGCGGTGAGCGCGTCGACGGCCGTGTCGACCTCGTCGTCGTAGAAATTCGCGATCTTGTCGAGCATCTCGTCGAGCGCGCCGGTCTGTTCGCCCACCGCGATCATCTGCGTCACCATGGGCGGGAATACGCCGCTCGCGCGCAAGGGCTCGGCGATGGTGTTACCTTGGCTGATCGACTCGCGCGTCGCGATGACGGCGTTCTCGACCACGCGGTTGCCCGCGGTGCGGGCCGTGATCTCGAGGCCGGAGAGAATCGGAACGCCGGACGAAATCAGCGTTCCCAGCGTGCGTGTGAAGCGCGCCACCGCGCCCTTGCGGATCACGGTGCCGAGCACGGGGATCTTGAGCAAAAGCCGGTCGATGGTGAGGCGGCCTCCCTCGGTCGCGTAGAAGCGCCGGATGGCGATCACGATACCCACAATGATGGCGATCAGGAGCCACCAATAGCCGCGCAGGAAGTCGCTGATGCCCATGACGATCAAGGTCGGGAGCGGAAGCTTCCCGCCGAAGTCGGTGAACATCTTGGCGAAGGTCGGGATGATGAAGATGAGCATGAAGCACGTCGCCGCAATGGCCACGAACGCCACCACGCTCGGGTACGTGAGCGCGCTCTTGACCTTGCGCTGCAACGCGTCGAGTTTTTCCAAGAAGGTGGCGAGGCGCACCAGGATGACGTCCAAGATACCGCCCGCTTCGCCCGCCTCCACCATGTTGACGTAGAGGGTGCTGAACACCTTGGGGTGACGCGCCATCGACTCGGCCAGCGTGGAGCCGCCTTCGACGTCGGCCATCACGCGCGCGATGCTGGTGCGGAAGAATTCCTTTTCCGTCTGCTGCGCGAGAATGTCGAGGCACTGCACCATCGGAAGGCCGGCGTTGATCATGGTCGCGAACTGGCGCGTGAACACGCCGATGTCCTTGACGCCGACGCGGTCCTGTCCGGGCAGCTTGATGTTGAGGTTGCCCTTGGCCTTCTCGCGCATCGACGTGATGATGATCTTGCGCTTACGGAGGTGGCTGACCAGGTCCTCCTTGCTCTCCGCGTTGTACTCGCCGGAAAGCAGTTCTCCGTTCGGGCTGCGGCCCTTCCATACGAATGTCGTCGCCATGTTTTCTGAGACCCCCTTCGAGATCGCGTCGCTCGACGCGCTTAGCGCCCCACGCCGACCGGCTCGCCCAGCATGGTGGCGAGCTCGTTCTGGTCGAGGCTGCGGCGCATCGCTTCTTCCTTGTCGATTTCCTTCGACACGACCGCGTTGAACAGTGCCTGGTTCATGGTCTGCATGCCGTGCTTCTGCCCGGCCTGCATGAGCCCGTAGATTTGGTGGACCTTGTCGTCGCGGATGACCGCGCGAATGGCCGGCGTGCACACCATCACCTCGGTGACGAGGACGCGGCCGCGCCCGCGCGCGCGCGGGACCAGCTGCTGGGCCAGCACGCCTTCGAGCACGAAGGCGAGCTGCGCGCGCACCTGGTTCTGCTGCTGCGGCGGAAAGGTATCGACGATGCGGTTGATCGACTCGAAGGTCGAATTGGTGTGCAAGGTCGCCAGCGTCAAGTGGCCCGTCTCGGCGATGGTGAGTGCCGCGGCCATGGTCTCCTGGTCGCGCATTTCACCGATCAGGATGACGTCGGGGTCCTGTCGCAGCACGTGCTTGAGCGCGTTCGAGAAGGTCTCGGTGTCGGCCTTCACCTCGCGCTGGTTGACGATGCACTTCTTGTGCTGGTGGATGTACTCGACCGGGTCCTCGATGGTCACGATGTGGCGGCGGCGCTCGCTGTTGATCTTGTCGATGATGCTGGCGAGCGTGGTCGACTTACCGCTGCCGGTGGCACCGGTGACCAGGATCAGGCCCTGCTGGCGCTTGGCCAGCGCCTCCATCACGGGCGGCAAGCCGAGCTCGCGGAAGGACCGAATCTCGTACGGAATCTGTCGGATCGCGAGCCCCATGCAGCCGCGCTGCAGGTATGCGTTACCGCGGAACCGGCTCATGCCCTTGACACCGAAGGAGAAGTCCAGCTCCTTGATGGCTTCGAAGCGCTTCTGCTGCTCTTCGTTCAGCACGCTGTACGCGAGCGCCTGGGTCTGCTCCGGCGTCAGCGCGTCGCGGTCGGTCGGCAGCACTTCGCCGTCGACGCGCAGCATGGGGGGCAGCCCGGCCGTCAGGTGCAGGTCCGACGCCCCCTTTTCAATCATCTCTTGCAGCAGGTCGCGAAGGTTGATCATGTTCGTTTACGCTCCGTCCCTTGGCGCTACGCGTGCGTAGGCGCTCTAGTGGTTCGCCGTTTCGCGCAGGATTTCTTCCAGCGACGTCAATCCCGTCTTGAACTTCTCGAGGCCGTCCATGCGCAGGGTCAGCATGCCTTCCTTGACCGCGAGGGCCTTGATTTCCGCGTTGGACGCGCGGTCGACGATCATCTCGCGCAGCGTGGGCGAGATCTCCATTACTTCGTAGACGCCGACGCGGCCCTTGTAGCCGGTGTCGTTGCACACCGGGCAGCCTTTGGCTTCCATAAGGGTAAGCTCGTCGGGGTTCTCCATGATGCCGAGCTCGCGCAGCACTTCCGGGTGGACGTTCATCGGCTGCTTGCACTTCTCGCACAAGCGGCGCACGAGTCGCTGGGCGATGATGAGCAGCACCGAGCTCGACACCAGGAAGGGCTCGATGCCCATGTCGACCAGACGGTTGATGGAGCTCGCGGCGTCGTTGGTGTGCAGCGTGGAGAGCACCAAGTGACCGGTGAGAGCGGCCTTGGTGGCGATCGACGCCGTGTCCAAGTCTCGAATTTCACCGACCATGATGATGTTGGGGTCTTGTCGCAAGAAGGCGCGCAGCGCCGCCGCGAACGAGAGCCCGATGTCGTCCTGCACGTTGACCTGGTTGATGCCGCTGATGTTGTATTCGACCGGGTCCTCGGCGGTCATGATGTTCGAGTGGATCTTGTTGATCTTCTGCAGCGCGCTGTACAGCGTGGTCGACTTACCGGAACCGGTGGGGCCGGTGACGAGCACCATCCCGTACGGGCTCTCGATCGCGTTCAGGAAGCGCGCGAGCGCGCTGGGGTGGAAGCCGAGGCGCGCGAGGTCGATCTGCAGGTTGCTCTGGTCGAGAATTCGCATCACGACCTTCTCGCCGAAAATCGTGGGGAGCGTACTGACGCGGAGGTCGATGGGCTTCCCGTGCATGCGAATCTTGATGCGGCCGTCCTGCGGCACGCGCTTCTCCGCGATGTCGAGTTCGGCCATGATCTTCAGGCGCGACGTAATCGCGTTCTTCATCTTGAACGGCGGCGACATCATCTCGTGCAGCATGCCGTCGATGCGGAAGCGCACGCGCAGAGCCTTCTCGTAGGGCTCGATGTGAATATCCGACGCGCCGCGTCCGACCGCGTCGGAGATGAGGCTGTTCACGAGCTTGACGACGGGGGCGTCGGCCGCGGCTTGGGCCGCCGCGAGGTCGGTATCCTCGTCGGCGTCCTCGACGATCTCGAAGTCCTCCTCGATCTCGCCCATGATGGTCGCGAGCGAGTCGGCCGAGTCGTACATGCGGTCGATGCAGCGCTTGATCGCGGTCTCGGTGGCCACCACCGGGCGCACGTCGAAGCCGGTGATGAACTTGATGTCGTCGATGGCGAAGATGTTGTCGGGGTTCGCCATGGCGAGGGTGAGGATGCGACCCTCGCGCTTCAAGGGAACCACCTGGAACTTGGTGGCGACGTCGGCCGGAATCAGGTCGACGGCGTTGGGGTCGACGAGCACGGCGTCGAGGTCGACGGCCGGCACGTTGTAGACCTGGCCCATGAATTCCGCGAACGCCATCTCGGAGATGGCGCCGGTCTTGACCAGGTTGTAGGAGAGTGTGCCGCCGCTCGACTGCTGGGACTCGAGGGCGCGCGCGAGCTGGTCTTGGCTAATGAGCGAAGACTCGACGAGTTTCTGGGCGATGCGGTCTCTCAACGAGTGGCCCTCCCGTCAACGAACCCGAGTGAACCGACGTCACGGCGACGCGTAGCGCGCCCTGACGCTCGATCGAACGACGATTACAAGTGGTTAGAACCTGCTCAACTTGCGCGCGATTCCGCAATTACCGTGCCGGAACACGCGCGCGCTAGCGCGCGCACTCGGGCGCGGAAGCGTTCGGCCGACACCGCCCTACGGCAACGGTGGAAACAATTTCCCTCGTCCGCGCCGGGCTAACCGTGCGTTCGGCTTTCTCGCAGTCGCAAAATGCGAACACCGGCAAAAGGTCGCGTCACCGCCTAGCGGCGGTGTTTTTCAGTCGTTCGATCGTCTTGGGACCAATGCCGCGCACGCGATCGACGTCGTCCCACGAACGGAAGCGACCGTGTTCCGCGCGGGCGGCGACGAGTCGGCTGGCAAGGACCGGTCCAACGCCGGGCAAGAGGTCGAGCGATTCGGGCGGAGCGGTGGAGAGAAACGCGAGCGGGTCGGGAAGAACGTCGAGGGTGGTGGTCGCGGGCGCGCGCGACGCGGCGCCGCTCGAATCGGCAGGAGTTGCCGGGGACGCCACTATAAAGGAGTCGTCGGGAACGCCTGGTAGCCGCGCCGACCACCATCCCCACACCGACGCACCGCCCAACCCGGCGACCAGGATCGCCGCCCCCGCCATCCGCCGCATCCGCCCCTCCCGCGCACCAACGAACTCAATTGAACAAGGTCCACTCGATACCGTACACGAACGATTGCGGCGTCATCAAGTAGTCGCTCTGCGTGGTGTAGGCTTCGTCCAGCACGTTCAGGTACTGCAGATAGAGGCGGGCGTCGAGCAGGCGTCCCTCGAGCACCACGTTGAGCACGTTGAAGGCCGGCAGCTCGTTGCCGGTGTAGTCGTCGCGCTTGTCCGCGGAGAGGAACGTCGCGCCGAGGTAGAGCGCGCTCGTTTCCTCGAAGAAGTCGCGCCCGAAGAGGAGCGACGCGTTGACCTGGAAGGCCGGCACGCTCGCGAAGGCGTCGCGACGGTCGCCCGAGGTGTAGAGCACGGCGGCGTCGGCGAGCACGTGCAGTGTGGCCGCGCGCCAGTTGCCCGTCACGCGCTCTTCGACGAACAGCATGGCACTCGACTCGCTCGCGTTGCTCGCGACACGCCAAGTTTCGTTCCCCACCGCGCGCGGGCGGAACGCGATGGCGTCGTCGGAGCGAATCCACGACGCGCGCACGCGATTCTGCGTCGACCCGGCGACGATGCAAAAGTCGCCGCCGAATTCCCACGCGGTCTCGGGATCGAGGCTGGCGTCGCCCGCGAGCGTGAAGCTCCCGTTCGAGTGCGCAGGCAGATAGCGCTCGCCCAAATTCGGCAGGCGAAACGAGCGCGCAGCGGAGACGCCCACCGAGCCCGGACCGAGCGCACGCCGCACGCGCGCGCTCGCGCCCCACGCGAACGGCGTCTCGTCGTCGGAGGCGACCGACACGCTCGCGCCCGCGCTCCCGGCCGCGCCGAAGCGCCGCGTCGCGTCGACGCCGCCCGTCGCGCGCAGCACGCGGTCGTCGGCGACCGCTCCCACGTCCTGCACCGCGTCGGTGCGCTCGACCCCGGCGCGAAGCTGGAGGTCGGTCGACGAACCGGCGCTTTGCACCCACGACGCCAACGCCCCCACCGTCTCGTTCTCCGACGACGAGTCGGGAACGCTCGAATCGAACCCGCGCGCAAAGAGCGCGAGCTTGGTCTCTTTCACCGCCGCGTCGACCCACACCACGTGCCCGCTCTTGCGCCCTTCGCTGCTGTTGCTCTCGAGGTCGCCCTGCGCCGTGCTGGTGAAGTTGCGCACGCCGAAGCCGAAGCGCGCGGTCGCGTCGGGGTCGCCGCGCAGCACGATGGTCGACTGGCGCGAGCGCGCGCTCCCGTAGTCGGTCGCGTAGGGAACGTCGCCGCTCGCGTCGAACATGTAGCCGTCGTCGAGCACTTCGTCGTACGCGAGGTCGAGTCCCGCCTTCGACGTCTCCGACGAGAAGCGCACGCGCCGCTGTCGCACCGCGTTGGTCCCCTTGGACAACTCGACGAAGGTGTCGGGGCGACCGTCGGGCGGTGCTGCTTCCGTGAAGTCGAGGACGCCTTCGATCCACGGCACCCCGGCGTCGCCCGCGACCGCGAGCGTGCCGACACCGCTCGTCGGCGTGTGCACGAGCGCGGGGCGGTCGTCTTGGGGGTCGTTGTAGGCGATGCCGTTCACGCGCAAGAGCGAGCGACCGCGCCCGATCCCCCACCGCGTCCAGGCGGCGTCGTTGCCGATGGGACCCAAGCGCACCACGAAGCCGCCGGGTTCGAATTCGAGGAAGTGGTCGAGCGAGAAGGCGTGGCGGCGCAGATACGTCGCGCGCGCGATGCGGTCGAAGTCGACCTGGGCGACGCTGGGCGCCGGTGTCTCAACCGCGGGCGGCGGCGCGGTGCGCACCGAGTCGACCGCCTGCGCGCGCACGACCGGCGCCGCGGCCGCGAGCGCGAGCAAACACGCCGCGACGGCGCGCGTCACGCTTCGCTCCCGCGCGCGCGCGGCGGGTGCAATTCGCGACGGTAGCGCGCGAGCACGCGCAACGCGGGCGGCATCGCCGCCGCGAAGACGACCGCGTTCCATGCCACTTGTACCGCGGCGAAAGCGACTCCCGCCCACAAATACGTCCATACGTCGACGTCGGTCGTGAAGGTGTAGAAGCCGACCGCGTTCACCACGACCTGGTACACGAGGACGAGCACCACGCCCACGAGCGTGGAGAGCACCGCGGCGCGCACGCGGCCGGCGCGCGCGATCACCGGACCCGCGAGCCCGCCCGCCACGCCGATGAGCGCGAAGCACGCCACCTGCGCGATCCACAAGGGCGGGACCACGGTGCCGAGCACGTTGAACAGTGAGTGCGCGCCCATGCCGGCCGCGCCGACGAGACCGCCCAGCGCGGGACCGAGCAGGAACCCCGACAGAAACGTCAACGCGGTGATCAATTCGACGTTGGGAATGCCGGAAAGGGCCTGGCCGGTCGCGTAGATGATCGCGACCAGCAGACTCGCGAGCAGCACGAGGCGGGTGGTTCTCATGGCAATCCGAACGCGCCGCGGGGCCCGCGATCCGGTTCGCGCGATGCTATAAGCGCGCGCGGCAACCGTCAACGAAGAACCAGGAAGCGCCCGCGCGTGCGCGACCCGCCCGCCTCCACGACCACGAAGTACACGCCCGATGCGCGCGGCGTCGAGAGCCGGATGGTGTTCTGCCCCGCCGCGAGAGCGGCCGTGGTCGCAAGGACCCGGCGGCCGGCCACGTCGTACACCGTCACCGTCGCGGTAGCCGCCTTGGGCGCGTCGACGAAAAGGTCGGCGGCGTCGCGCGCGGGATTGGGCGACGTCGCAACCAGGCGCAGCGAGGCCGGGGGAACCTTGGCCGACGGCACCGCGTCGAACATCGCGACCACGTCGGCAACGAAGCGCTCGCGCGTCGCGCCCGCGACACCGGTCGAGCCTCCCAGGAGCACCGTGCTCACGACGCGCGTCGACGTGCGCACGCGGCGGACCGTCGCCACCGGGAGCAGGCGGTCGTCGCGCGCGAACACCGCCGACGATAGCGCGCGCAGAGTCCCCACGCGGTAGTCGGGCGCACCGCGATCGTACGCGAACGCACCCGCGTCCCACGACCACGACGCCACGTTGAGCGTGTCGGCGCCCGCCACGAACTCGGAACCGAAGCGCGACCAGAAGGCGGGAAGCTCCGGTTCGCCCGCCGCGAGCGCGGAGTCGACCCACGCCCCCACGCGCGCGCTCTCGAGGTACACGTCGCCGCCCGCGTCCATGTACGACGAGAGGGTGGCGAGCTCGGCGGGTGTCAGGGTGACGCCGTCGTCGCCGAAGCCACCGACCACGAACACGCCGCGGCACAGGCCCAGATCACCCGCGAGCGCGTCGCTCACGACCACGTTCTCGCCCGCCGCGGAAAGCGCAGCCGCGATCGGTGCCTCTTCCCCGTCGCGCGCGGCAAACTCGTCGCCGTCGCCGTCGAAGGGATGGCGGCACCCGTCCTTGTCGAGCACCAGCACCCACGGCGCGCTCGGCGTCGCCTGCGCTTCGTACCGCGCGGAGATCGCGACCGCGTTCTTGGTCGCGAGCCCGCGGTCGACTTGGTAGATGACGAGCAGCGAATCGCACCGCGCCCAGTCGTCGACCCGGAATGAATCGGGCGGCGCTCCCGGGTCGAGTCGCGTCACCGTGCGCTCGCGCCCGGCGCCGTAGAAGCGCACCACGGTGAGGTACGTCGTCGCCACGGGCTCGGGGTCGACGCGCACGGAGAGACTCGCCGTGTGGGCGTCTCCGTCGAACCAGAAATAGTTCGCGCCCAGTTCGCTCGGCCCATGGTCGCTCTCGGTGCGCGGAAGCGGATAGCAGTCGCGGCGCACTTGGAAGCGAAGCGCCGGGTAGGTCGCGCCCTCTTCGTAGTGGGCGCCGTCGTCGCGCGCGCTCACGAAGAAATTCCAGGTCCCGAACTCGATGAACTCGTCGAGAAAGGTCGTGCCGGCACTCGACTGCAGCGCGCCGTCGAAGGCGCCGCGTGGGTTGGGCCCCGGCGTCTGCCCGCAGCGCAGCAAGGTCTCGCGCAGGATAGCGTCGCCGTGGCGTTGGGCGAGAAAGATGGCCCACGTCACGTTGGTGTACGTCTGCTCGAAGAGCCCGCGGTCGGGGCGCCGGAAGAACTGCTTGAGAAAGATGGCGTGCGAATTCAGTGCGTCGTACGCGCGGTCCTCGAACCACGTCGACAACATTTCGAGGACGCTCAGACTCTCGCGACGGTCGTAGCCGAGCTGGACGACGTGGTAGACCTCGTGCGCCGTGACGGTGGCGCGGTGCGCGACCCCCAGCGTGTCGATGATCTCGACCCACGACGAATACGAGTTGGCGAAGGGGGTGCCGATCTGGAGGTCGGGGACGGTGGTGGCGTAGGCGCCGCCCAGCTCCCACGCCTCGCGCACGTACACGTCGATGCGGTCGTCGCCGCCTGCCCCGTCGTCGGGCGGCGGCGTGAGATGCGCGAGCGTGTCGACCAGCACGCGGTACGCGTACTCGGCGGCGTCGCTCACGTCGCGCGCGTAGTCGTCGAGCGCTTCGCCGTCGTAGTGGACCACGAAGTGGGTCGACGCGAACGTGCGCGAGGGGGCGGGGCGGGCGATGGAGGGGCTGACGGGCGACGGGTCGAGCGAGCGCGCGAGCCCGCACGGTCCGGGGCCGGACGCGGCGGCTCCCGCTTGTGCGCGCGCGACACCCGCGGGCAGCACGGCCAGGGGGACGATGAGCCACAGAACACGCATGCCGTTTTACCGCCGGTGCCACGGCACCTTAGGGGGCAGCGGTTTGTATGGAGGTTACGAAGCCGCGTGGCGGGAGGTAAAGCTGAAAATGAGAGTGCGGAAGGGTTCCGAAGCGAACTTCCGCAGCGCGATTCCAAATGTCTCGCGCGAGGACCTGAGAGCGGAGGAACCCTTCGGCGCGAACGAAACTATCCGGACAGCTTCTTGATCTTCTCCGCCACGTCGCGGAAGGTGACGTCGACCACGTACACGTCTTCGAAGTTCGTGCGCGCGTTGTCGACGTCGCCGATCATCTCGTAGGCGAGCCCGAGGTTGTACTTGATCCCCATCGACTCTTCGCCGTCGTCGCCGATGAGCGAGAGCCCCTTGGTCAGCTGACGAATGGCGAGCTGCGGCTGGTTCTGCTTGAGGAAGCACTGGCCGATCATCTCCAGACACTTCACCTGGAACTGCGGCGACTTCGACGCGATCTGGTACTCGCGAATCGCCTCCGCGAGCAGATCCATCTCGATGTACGCCATGCCGAGGTCGTAGTGGCTGCGATAATCGGCCTCGCCTTGCAAGTCTTCCTCGTCTGCGATGAGCGCGGAGATCTGCATCGCTTCCTTCGACACCGCGGGCGCGGCGGGCGGAGGCGTCGGGCGCGACGGACGCGCGCTCGGCACGTTGAGCGACGCGATCGGCTCTTCGACCGGCGTCTCGGGAATGGGCGGCAGATCGTCCTCGGCGTCTTCCTCTTCCGCCTCGGCGACGACTTCGTCTTCCTCTTCGGCTTCTTTTTCCGTCGCGGCCGGCGTCTCGTCTTCCTCCGGCGCTTCGGTTTCGTCGAGCGCGGAGTCATCGATCTCGCCGAAGCGATCCTCGATCACTTCATCGACTTCGTCGACGGGAGCGGCCGCGACCGGCTCTTCGACCTCGACGACGGGCGGCTCGCTCGGCGGCGCGGGAGCCGCCGGGGGAGCAGGCGCTTCCGCGGGCGCGGGCGCCTTCGACTTCGGGGGCGCGCCACCGACTCCGCGCGCGAGGCGCAGGAGCCACTGGTCGCGTTCCGAGGGGCCGCCGGAGACCGCGCCGGCGGGCTGTTGTGAAGCCGGCGCGGTCGTAGGCTGGGTCGGCGGCGGAGTCGCTGTTTTGGGGTTCGCTTGGCCGGGGGGCGTGAAGCGCGGCGTCGATTCGACTTCGATGCGCTCGCCTTCGGAGTGCTGCTTGGTCCACAGATTGTCTTCGGTGACGACGGTGCGGTCGATCGGGCGCCCCGACTTCCCCGCCACCGCGTCGAGCTTCGCCACCACGCCGAGCTTGGCGACGATGGCGCGCGTGTCCTCGCACCCGCTGGCGTCGCCGTTCTTCTCTTGCACGAGATAGAGCTTGATGAGCACGTCGACGGCCTGGTCGTTCAAGCGGTAGCCGAGCAGGCACTGCGCGAGCTTCTGCAGCACCGACGGCGAGCCCGGCATCTCTTCCGCGATCGTGTTCGCGAGCTTCAAGAACGACTGCGCTTCGAACGACCCGCCCGCGGCTTTTTCGAGGAACGAGAGGTAGTACGACTCGGCTTCCTTCGCGAGGCCCTGCTTCATGCGAATCAGGCCCAGCTTGTTCAGCACCTCGACGCGGTTCGGCAGCACGCGGAGCACTTTCTTGCACACCGCGACGGCGTTGTTGAACAGACCGACGCGCGTGTACTCGTCGATCGCGAGCATGAAGCTCTCGAACGCTTCCGACTTCTGGTTGGTCTTGAGGTAGAGGTCGGCGAGCTCGTTGTGAACGTTGGGATTGTTTTGGTCGATTTCGACCAAGCGCTTGTATTCCTTGATCGCGTTGGGCCAGTCCTGCTGGCGCACGAGATCGAGGGCCTTCTTGCGGATCGTTGTTGCTTTGCTCACGGTTGCCTGCTTCGCCATCCCCGGGTCACGCAACGTCCCATTCGCGACCGGCCACGAACACACGCGCGACGGGGTTCACCCCGAAGTGGTTCGCGACCTCGCGGTAATCGTGTGCGTCCAGCACCAGGAAGTCGGCGCGCTTGCCGACCTCGAGGCTGCCGACCTCGCCTTCGCACCCCAGCACGAAGGCGGGGTTGTACGTCGCCATCGACAAGGCTTCGGCCGGAGAAAGGCGCATGTGCGAGCACGCGATCGACACCATCATCGGCATCGACTCCGAGGTCGAGCTGCCGGGATTGAAGTCGCTCGCGACGGCCAGACGCATCCCGGCGTCGACCATCTTTCGCGCGGGCGCGAAGTCCAGCGACGGAAGCCCGAAGCTCGTCCCCGGAAGCAGCACGCCGAACACTCCCGCCTTTTCCATGCGGTCGATTCCCTTGTCGTTCGTCTTCTTGAGGTGGTCGGCCGAGACCGCGCCGAGCGAGGCGGCGAGCTCTGCGCCGCCGGTGTCCGTTAGCTCATCGGCGTGTATCCTGGCCTTTAGTCCAGCCCGCTGCCCGGACCGCAAGATTCGTTCCGTTTCTTCCCGAGAGAACGCCCCGACTTCGCAGAAGACGTCGTTGAACTCGGCGAGGCCGTCTGCGGCCACGCGAGGGATCATGTCGTGGATAAGCGCCTGGACGTACCCCTCCCGGTCGGTGGCCATTTCCTTGGGGATCGCGTGCCCCCCGAGGAACGTCGGCACGATCTCGATCGGCAGTTCCTTCCGTAGCGCCGCGACCACCCGGAGTTGTTTCAACTCATTCTCCAAGTCGAGGCCGTAACCGCTTTTTACTTCTATCGTTGTAGTCCCGTACGAGATCGCGCTGTGGATGCGCCTCCGGGTCCTTTCCAAGAGCACGCCTTGCGGCGTGTTCCTCACGTGTTCGACGCTTTTTGCGATGCCGCCGCCGCGCGCCGCGATCTCGGCATAGGGCGTGCCGGACACGCGCCACTCGTACTCGTCGAGGCGGTAGTCGGCAAAAGCGGCATGGGTGTGGCAGTCGACGAAGCCCGGCATCACCACCGCCCCGCCGGCGTCGACCTCCCGGGTTTGCGCCGAGACGCGCGTGGTGGCCAAAACGTGCGCGCGCGTTCCGACCGAAATCAGCCGCCCGCCCGCGACCGCGAGCGCGCCGTCGGTCACGATGGCGAGGTCCTTGAGCGCGTCGCGAACGCGCGGAGTGCGGTCGGGCTTGGCGAGTGTGACGAGCTGCCCGCAGCCTGTGACGACGAGATCCGCGGTTGGTGGATGCGTGGACATCGTCGCGCGCTACGACTTCTCGCCCAGCATCGGGATGCGAACGCGATCGCGGCGCGCGGCGTCGATCGCTTCCGGGTAGCCGGCGTCGGCGTGGCGCGCGACCCCCATGCCGGGGTCGCCGGTCAGACAACGCACCGCTTTGGCGCGCGCGTCCTCGGTGCCGTCGACCACCACCGCGAGCCCCGCGTGGATCGAGAGCCCCATGCCCACACCGCCGCCGTGGTGCACCGACACCCACGCGGCGCCGTTGACCGCGTTCAGGAGCGCGTTCAAGATGGGCCAGTCGGCGACGGCGTCGCTGCCGTCGCGCATCGCTTCGGTCTCTCGATACGGACTCGCGACCGACCCGCTGTCCAAATGGTCGCGGCCGATCACGACCGGTGCGCTCACCTTTCCCTTCGCGACGAGGTCGTTCAGGCGCTCGCCGAAGCGCGCGCGCTCGCCGTACTTGAGCCAGCAGATGCGCGCGGGCAGTCCCTGAAACTGCACGCGCTCGCGCGCGAGCGCTATCCAGCGCGATAGCGCCGGACGATCGGGGAACAACTCCAGAATGAGATCGTCGGTGACCGCGATGTCCTTCGGATCTCCGGACAGCGCGATCCACCTAAACGGTCCGTAGCCTTCACAAAAGAGAGGGCGAATATATGCCGGCACGAAACCAGGAAACGCGAACGCGTCGGCGTAGCCCGCGCTCTGCGCTTGCCCGCGAATGTTGTTGCCGTAGTCGAACACCGCCGCGCCCGCGCGGCTAAATCCCACCATCGCCTCGACGTGCGTCACCATCGATTTCATCGCGCGCTCGATGTAGCCCTTGGGGTCGCGCGCGCGCAGCGCGGCCGCGGCCGCGACGTCGAGGCCTTGCGGGACGTAACCGTTCAAGGGGTCGTGCGCCGACGTCTGGTCGGTGACGACGTCGATCTCGATACCCCGCGCCAAAAGCGCGGGGAAAACGTCCGCTGCGTTGCCGAGGAGTCCGATCGAGAGCGCCTTCTTCGCGCGCTTCGCCTCCATTGCACGTGATACAGCATCATCGATCGTGTCGCAGCGCACGTCGAGGTAGCGCGTGTCGAGGCGCTTCTGGATGCGCGACGGATCGACTTCGACCGCGATCACGACGCCGCCGTTCATCGTTACCGAAAGCGGCTGCGCGCCGCCCATCCCACCCAAGCCGCCCGTGAGCACGAGCTTGCCCGCGAGCGAGCCCCCGAATTCCTTGTGCGCGCACGCGGCGAACGTTTCGTAGGTGCCTTGCAGGATTCCCTGCGTGCCGATGTACATCCAGCTCCCCGCCGTCATCTGCCCGTACATCGCGAGGCCCTTCGACTCGAGCTCCCAAAAGTGCTCCCACGTGGCCCACTTCGGCACCAGCATCGAGTTGGAGATGAGCACGCGCGGGGCACCCGGGTGCGATGGAAACACCGCCGCCGGCTTGCCCGACTGCACCAGCAGGGTCTCGTCGTCCTCGAGGTCGCGGAGCGTCCGCACGATGGCGTGGAACGCTTCCCACGTGCGCGCCGCCTTGCCGCGCCCGCCGTACACCACCAAGTTCTTGGGGTCCTCGCCCACCTCGTTGTCGAGGTTGTTGCACAGCATGCGCAGCGCCGCTTCCTGCGCCCACCCGCGACACGTCATCTCGCGGCCGCGCGCGGCGCGAATCTGTCCGGGGACGAACTCGGTCTTCACAGAAGATCCCCCACTTCGCGCTCGACTCGTGCGACGATTTCGCCCGACGCGACGCGCGCCTCGAGCGCGGCCAAGTGCGGCGAGAGCGATTGGTCCCGATCGACGAACGGGACCACCTCGCGCACGGCGGCGCGCGCTTCACGCGTGCCACGACCGGGCGCGAGCCCGCGGTGGAACTCGAGCGCCTGCGCGCCGCAAAGCAGTTCGACCGCTACCACGCGTGCGACGTTGTCCAGCACGCGCCCGAGCTTGAGCGCGCCGATGCTCCCCATACTGACGTGATCCTCGAAGCCCATCGAAGTTGGAATCGTGTCGACCGCGCTCGGGTGCGCGTGCACTTTGTTTTCACTCACCAGCGCCGCGGCCAGGTACTGCGCGATCATGAAGCCCGAGTTCGGCCCCGGATTTTCGATCAAGCAGCGCGGCACCTTGTCGCCGTCGCCGTTCATCAATTGATCGACGCGCCGCTCCGCGATCGACGCGATCTCGGCGGCCGCGATGGCGAGCGCGTCGAGCGCGATCGCCATGTGCTCGCCGTGGAAGTTTCCGCCCGAGAGCACGTCGCCGTCCTTGGGAAACACGATGGGGTTGTCCGTCACCGAGTTGATCTCGCGTTCGACCCACGCCTCCACCCACTCCAAGGTGTCGGCCACCGCGCCCAGCACCTGCGGCGCGCAGCGGAACGAATACGGGTCCTGGACGCGGTCGCAGTCGTGGTGCGACGCCACCACTTCGCTCGACGCGAGCAACTTGCGGAAACCGTCCGCGACGCGCGCCTGTCCCGGGTGGCGCTTGAGCGCGTGCAGGCGCGCGTCGAACACTTTGTCGGTGGCTTGGAACGCCTCGATCGACATCGACGCCGCCGCCATCGCGGTCTTGAGCAGACGCCGCGTTCGCAGCACCTCGCGCGCGGCGAACGCGGACATGAATTGGGTCCCGTTGATGAGCGCCAGCCCTTCCTTGGGGCGCAGTTCGATGGGTTTTAGCCCCGCAGCGGCGAGCGCTTCGCGCGCGCTCGTGCGCTTGCCCGATACCGACACCTCGCCTTCGCCGACCAACGCCAGCGACACGTGCGCGAGCGGGGCCAGATCGCCGCTCGCCCCCACCGACCCGTAGCACGGAACGACGGGAGCGATGCGCGCGTTGACCATGGCGACGAGGAGCGCAACCAAGCCCTCCGACACGCCCGAGTTCCCGATCACGAGCGAGTTCGCGCGCAGGAGCATCATCAGGCGCACGACGTCGTCGTCGAGCGCGGGGCCCATGGCGGTGGCGTGGCTGCGAATGAGGTTGAGCTGTAGCGCGCGCGCGTCGGCGGGTGCCACACGGGTGCGCGCGAACTTTCCGAAGCCGGTGTTGATGCCGTAGTGCGGGGTGTCGCCGCCGGCGAGCTTCTCGCAAAAAGCGGCGCACTCGCGCACGCGCGCGAGCGCGTCGGGCGCCACCGAGACGCGCGTGTCGCGCGACAGGAAGGTGTCGATGTGCGCGAGCGTCAGACTATGACCGTCGATGACGAGGGACTGCATGGCGACGCCCTATCCTAGCACACGCCCGCGCCCGCCGACGCGCTAGAAATTCTGCTCCAGGAGCACGTGCACCTTGGTCTGCTCGAGCGACGGGTGCCCCGACACCGCGAAGGAAAGATCGATGCGACCGAGCGGCGAGGCGCTGCGCACGCCGAATCCGTAGCCCAACAACCCCACGCCGTCCGTCGACGGCGACCCGTCGGACGCGGTGGTCGGCTGCAGCACGTAGCCGCCGTCGGCGAAGACGTAGAATCCTTCGCGCGGCGTGCGGCCCAGGCGCAATTCGTTCCGCGCATACGCGACGCGCGTGCCGTGGAATTGGTTCTCGCGGTAGCCGCGCACGGTGCGCGCGCCGCCCAGATAAAATTGCTCGGGGAGCGGAACCGACGCCTCGTCGCTCTCGAGCGACTGCGCGAGTCCGTCGAGGCTGTAGTACAGCGACCAGAACGCGGGCACCAGCGTCTCCAGGCGCGCTTCGTAGATCCACTGCGTCACGTCGCCGGGACCCGTCGCGCCCGCGCGGTACGTAATCGTCTTCGCCGCGTAGGTCGCCGCGAGCCCGACGCGCGTGAAGGCGGCGCGGCGCTCGCTCCCCACCATCGTGTTCAAGCCGCCACGCACGCGCAGTCGCGTCGAGCGCACGAGGTCGCCGGTGCTGTATACATTTCTATCGCCGGCCGCGCCCAGCGAGACGCCGGTCAAGACGCCCGCCACGCGCCCCACGCTGCGCTCGGCGTCGATCCCGGCGGATTGCCACGTGTACACGGTGTCTTGCCCGGTCTGCTCGAGCTTCGCACCCAGCGCGAGCCGACGCCCCAGGAACAGGCGGTCGCGGTAGGCGACGCGCGTCTGGCTGCGCCCGGCGCCGTCGTCGTTCCACGACGCGCCGAAGTCTTTGAGCGTCCCGCCGATGTTGTTCAAGTCGAGCTGTACCAAACCCGACAGCACGCGGTCGCTGGTGCCTTCGCGCGACGCGTAGCCGAGTGCCGCCGCGAACGAACTCGAGCGCTTCGCCTCGTCGACCGTGATCACGGCGTCGACGCCGCGGCCGTCGGCGGAAAGGCGCACGGTCGGGAAGGCGACGTCGGTGAAGACACCGCTTCCGGCCAGGCGCAGGTAGGCGTCCTCGAGCGCTTGCGCGCGGTACGGCGTCCCCGTGTCGATGCCCGCGATCTTCTGCGCGAGCGCGGGGCGCGTCTTCTTCAGCCCCTCCACCACGACGCCGGTGATCTCGCGCGGCTCGCCTTCCACCACGGTGAGGGCGAGGTCGACGCGGCGCGCGGCGGTGTCGAGACCGATGCTGTCGACCCACACTTGCGCGAACGGGTAGCCGGCCTGGTCGTACGACGACAACAGCGCGTCGATGTTTCGCGCCAGGCGTCGCGGCTCGAAGGGCGCCCCGCTTTCGAGCTCGAGCGCCGCGAGCACGTCCGTCGGTGTGCGCGCGCGCGTCCCCGACACGTGCGCGCTCCCCACGCGCGCGCGCGCGCCTTCGTCGACCATCACCGTGTACGACGAGTCCGCCTCGTGGGTGACGTTGATGCGCGCGAACACGAACCCCTCGCCGAAGTAGGCGTCCTGCAGCGCGCGCACCGCGCGCGCCGACGGGAAGCCGTTGGCGGACAGGAGCGCCTGTGCCCGCTCGCTCGCGAGCGAGCGCGTCCCGAGCACGCGCACCGCGGGCGTCGACGCGGCGGCCGCCGCCGCCGCGAGCGCGCACGCGACGACCACACACGCCAGCCCCGCGAGTATGCCGCGACGCGTCGCCATTAGAAGTACGCCCTCGTTTCCAGGCGGAACTCGTGCTCGACCACGCGCTGGCCGGTGAACACGCGCTCGTCGCGCCCCGAATAGGTGGCGAAGATCGCGATCACTTTCGAGATGCGAAGGTTGGGCGTGATGCTCCAGCGCTGCGCGGTGCCCTCGCGCGCGTAGACGATCGGCTTCACCGACGACCCCGCCTGGTCGGTGACCTGCGCGAGCTCGTAGGTGCCGAACACGTTGATCTGGTCGGCGAGGCGCCACACCAGGCGGGGCGTGAGCTTGAGCGAGCGCTGCTCGGCCCCCGAGGCGGCGTCGGTGAGCTCCGCCGCGCGCACGTCGACGTCCAGGTTGGCGCCGGGCGCGAGCACGATGCCCGCGCCCACGAGCGCGAACCACTCTTCGACGTCGTACGTGCTCCCGGTGCCGACGGGGAGGCCCTCGCCGCCGCGGCTCTCGGTGCGGCGGCCCCCTTCCAGCACGCCCGTCAACACGCGCGACAACGAGCGCGACAAGCGCGCCGAGCGCTCGCCCGACTGCGCGCTCTCGCGCACGCCTTCGAAGCGATTGTCCTCGCGGTCTTCGCGCAGGTAGCGAACCGTGAGCGACACGTTCTTGTAGCCGTCGAGCAGCGACCAGTCCTGGCGAAACGTGGTGGTGCCGAACACGGTGGCGTCGTCGCGCTGGAGCGCCTTCGGCAGCATGAGATAGACCTCCCACGCGGGCTCGTAGGTCGACTCCTCGCGCACGCCGAGCGTTTGGTCGACGGAGACGTTGCGCAGAATCCACGCGGACAGCCCGGTGCCGGCGTGGTCGCGCTGCGAGGGCTTCCACGCGAGCTTCAAGTTGAACCCGACCGTGTGCACGGGGGTGGTGTCGTTGGTGGGAAGGAACACCACCGTGAACGCGCCCTTCCCCTTTCCCACCGGCTCGCCGAGCGCGTTGTAGTCGCCCTTGCCTTCGCCCACGAACACCACCGAGCGCTGGAGCGTGTAGGCGTCGTTCTGGCTCACCTCGTAGTCGGCGTCGGCGCGCAGGCCGATCGCGTCCCAGGCACTCCCTGCCTTCAGGCGCGCGAGGTCGGTGGTGTTGTCGCCGCCCGCGAGGAGGTCGTCTTCGCGGCGGTGGATGAGCTGGAGCTCGGCGCGCGTCGACCCCGCCGAGCGATACGTGAGCGCGCCGCTCACCGTGAGGTCGCGGCGCGAATCGACGAAGTCGTCGCTCCCCGGTTGGATGGTCTGGGTGTCGCGCCGCTCGCCGTCCAATCGCCACACGAGCTGGGTTCCGCCGCGGCTGGTGAGGTGCGCACCCAGCAGTTGGTACGCACGGCCGCTATCGGGCGCGGCGTCGTACGCGTTGCGATAGGTCTCGTTGCCGTACGTGATCCCGGGTACCACCTTCCACACGCCGTACGACGCTTCCGTGGTGATGTGCGTGCGCGTGCGCTGGTTGGCGTCGCCCTCGGTATCGCTGTTGAACGCGCGCGCGGAGACGCCGCGGTCCTCGAGGCGACCCGCGACCAGCACGCCCTCTTCCTTCCACCCCTCGAAGTCGTCGCGGTCGAGGTGGCTCGCGGTGACGCGCGCGCTGCCGCGCGTCGTGCGCGCGAGATTCAACGACACGTCTTGCGTTTCCTCCTGCCCCACCAGCGCGACGTCCTCGAGGTTCCAGTCGCGGTAGTAGTACGCGGGGCGCGCGCGGTCGAAGCTCTGGAAGCGGTCCTGGAGCACGCTCGCGAGCGCGGACAGGCCCACGCGCCAGTCGCCGCGGCTCTCGATGCCCGCGCGCAGCTGGCCCGCCTGCCCCACGTTGTCGCCGTCGTCGAGGCTCGAGAAGAGGTTTTGGTCGTACTGGCTCACGTCCCACTCGCCGTCGAAGGTGAAGGCTCCCGCTTCGCGCGCGACGCGCGCGGTGGCGACGTCGAGCGACGTCGGCAGCGGCAGCTGGCGGCCGACCACGTAGCTCCCCGCGCCCGCGCCGACGAACTCGAAGTACGGCGTACCGCGCGACGAAATCCCCGCGCGCCGGTAGTCGCCGGTGTTCGCGTCCACCTCCACGAAGGAGACGTTGTAATCGCCCAGCAATTCGTCGAAGCGAAAATAGGCCGGCGTCCCCGCGCTGGTGTCGGCGGGGACTTGCACGTAGCTCCCTTTGCCGGGGTCGGTGGCGATCGCGCCGTTGGTGATGGCCGCGTTGGCGTCGTCGCCCGCGGCCTCCAGCACGCTTTGGTCGGCGGGTGCGATCGACACCGACTTGGGGTCGTTCTCGTCGTCGGCTTCGCGCGCGTACAGCATGCTCATCACGACGCCGCGCCCGAGTTGTACCTTCTCGACCCCGCCCATCACGGTGGAGCGGCCGTAGTTCTCCGCGGTCACCTCGAAGTCGACCGCGATCTCGGTGTCGTCGGTGATCAAGCGCCGCGGCGTGAAGGTGATGGCGCCGGCGTCGTAGTCGATCAGGTAGTCGCGGTTGGGCCCGCGCTCGACGCGCACGCCGTCGATGGACACGCGCTCGGTGCCGGCGATGATGACGTCGAGCGTCGTGCGCGCGGGCGAGAGCAGCGGGTACGGCCCCTGCAATCCGGTGGTGCCGCGAAACGTCACCGTGCGGAACTCGCCCTTGGTCTCCGCGCCCGCGACGTTGACGCGCCCGCGCGTCGACCACGCGCCCCCGGAGAACCCGCGCAACTGGCGCGTGAGCGGCGAGAAGCTCGACGTGCGGTCGTCGAGCGAGATGTCGCCCACCGCGGCGCGCGCGCGCGGGCCTTCGATCTCGACGAACACGCGGTCGAAGTACTCGAGGTCCTCGGTGTTCCCCTCCGGCTGGATGGGCAGGTTGTTGTCGGAGAGGAGCGCGCGCACGGAGATGGTCGGCGTGAGCTTGCCCTCCACGGTGGCCTCGAGCGACTGATCGAGGGTGGAGCCGCGGTTGCTGCCGGTCGAAAACGACACCGACTTGGTGCCGCCGAATTGGAGGCTCGGCGAAATCGCGCTCTCGTTCGGACGCGCGACCACGTCGCGCACCGGCGCCGGCTCGGCGCTCGGCGTTACCGGCGAGACTTCGGTCGGGCGCAGCGTGTACACGGGCGCGAGCAGAAACGGACGCCGCCGGTAGTGCACGACCACCGTCGCGCCCTTGGGAACGTCCTGCACAAACCGGATAGTGCCGAGTTGGAAATTGAGCTGGTACGCGTCGGCCGCGAGGGTGACGCCGTCGACGTCGACGCGCACGCTGCCGGCTTCGATGAAAGCGGCGCGCAGCGTGACGCGCGCGCCCGTCGTCACGTTGCGCAGGGTGTCGGCGGCCGCGGCCCAGGTGGAGAAATCGTAGACCGTGGTGGCCGCGGGCGCCTGCGCGCGAAGCGGCGCGCACAGACCGATGACGACCCAGCCCGCGAGCAGGGGAAGCAACTGCGCGCGAACGCGGCCGATGTTACGGCTCCTTGTCGGAGGGGAGGGTCGTCGTGAGCGCGAACGCGTACAGCGTCTGCGTGGCCGCGTCGGTGACGTACAGGCGGCCGTCGCGCGTGACCGCGACGTCGGTGGGCTCGAAGCGCGCGCCGCCCGCCGGCACGATGGCGCGTACGAGCGCCCCATCGGTGCCAAGTTCGAACACGCGCGCCGCGGCCGGGTCGGCGACGAACACGCGGCCGTCTTCGCCCGCCACCGCGCGGCGCGGCTGGCGCATGGGCGAGGCTTCCCCGTGCGCCGGGATCGCGCGCTTGAACGTCCCCGCGTCGGTGAAGAATTGCACGCGGGCGTTGCGGCTGTCGGCGACCAGGAGGTCGCCCTTGGGCGTGAACGACACCCCGCGCGGCGTGTCGAGCTGGCCGTCGAAGGCGCCGTAGTTGCCGAAGGCGACGTCGACGTGGAGGTAGCTGTCGAGCACCAGCACTTGGTGATTCTCGACGTCGGTCACCGCCACGCGCCCCGTCGACGCGTCGACGTCGAGGCCGTACGGCGAGATGCGGCGCCCCGGCACCGTCAAGTCTTCGAAGTTCAGGAGCACGTCGCGCCAGGTACCGCTCGCGTCCCAGCGCAGGAGCGCGCGGTCGGGTTCGTCGACCGCGTACACGAAGAAGCCGCGCACGGCGACGTCGGAGGGACGAAAGGCGGGCCACCCGTCGGGGGTTTGGAACTCGACGCACTTCTGCGACGACTCCGTGTACGACACGAGGCGCGGCGGCGAGCCGTCGGCCACGTACACGCTGCCGCCGAAGTCGACCGCGAGCGCCACCGGCGAACCGAACACCACGCGCTGGCACGCGCGCATCGACCACGCGGGCGCGACCGCCTCGGCGGAAGCGGCCGGCGCGGCGTCCGACGGCTCCTGCGACGGCGGCGCCGACGACGCGCACGCGAGCACGAACACGAGCGGAAGAATGGAGATGGTACGCATACTACGCGAGGACCCGAGCGGAGCGGACAATCGTGTCGGCCGAGAGACTCGCTAGAACCCCTTGGTCAGCGTGAGCGTCGCGTCGCCGCGCGGCGTGAGCTCGAAATTCACCTCGACCTCGTGCTTCTGCATGCTGCGCGCGGCCGCGTACGCGAACACGGCGCTCACCAGGCGGTTGGCCGCGGCGGCCGCGATCATGTAGTCGGCGCGGCGGTACGCGGTCTTGCTGGCGGAACGGGTGTCGGCGTACTGATTGCGGCGGTCGGTCGATTCCCACAGCCACGGTTCGTAGTCGGCGACGCGGTTGTCGATGAAGTACTGGTCGAGCGCTTCGCTGCCGATGTCGTAGGGCGGCGTGTAGCGACCGTCGGTCTTGACGTCGGCCTCGTATTCGTCGGACGAGTCGTAGTCGCGCAAGGTGGCGTAGAACTCGTCGGAGTGATCGGTGGTAGTGACGCCGGCGAACTGCATGGCCAGCGATTGATACTCGTCCTCGAGGTCGTGCCCCTGCACTTCGAAGGCGATGAACGAGGCCCAGATCACGCCTTCGATCGCGAAGAACGTGACCGCGCGGTTCTTGTTGCCGAGCTTCCAGTCCCCCAGCCCCGGGATCAGGAGCGAATACAGCACCGCTCTTCCCGGCGACAGCGGCGCGCCCGCGGTTTCGACGCCCTCCTGGTACGACCATTCGCTCGCGCTCGACGCGTCGACGGGAGCGGGGACGGACGCCGCGTCGCGCAGCGAAGGCGCGCCCGCGAACGACGGCGTCGCCACGAGAAGACACGCGCATGCGACCCACCAGCGCATCATTTGAAGCGAACCTCCAGCGCGAGCTCGGCGCCGCGCTGCCCGCGCGGGCGCGCGCGTACCGCGACCGGCATGTCGAGCCCGAGCGCGCCCGACTGCGTCGCGTCCTCGCGGCGGTTGTGCACGATGATGGCGGTTTCGATGACGGAGAACGCGCGCGCGGCGAAATTCAACCACAGGAATTCGTTGGCGTGGTCGAGCTCGCTGTTGCTCTCGTTGCGCATCTCGCGGTAGGTGTCGCGAAGATCGGATTGCGGAGCCGGCGGCGGCAGCGCCGGGTTGTAGTCGCTCCAGCCGGACAGGAACCAGTCGTACTTGCCGATGTTCTCGTAGTAGTGCTGCTTGTCGTCTTCCTTGGAGACCCACGGAATGTAGCCCGTCCACCAGTCGCCACCGCTGCCCGACACCGCGCGCCCCGCTTCTTCCAGCTGGTCTTGCGTCCATCCGGTCTGCGGGTACACCAGCGGGTGGTCGTCGATGAACTTTTGCTGGGTCCAGTACTGGTCGGCGTAGGCCTCGTACTCGTCGCGCATCTGCATGCCGTCGTCGTGATTGACGAAGTAGCCCGCCCACGCCGCGATGTCGATCGCCACGAGCGCGAAGCCGCGCACCTTGTAGCCCATGGTGAGCTCGCCGACGCCGGGCACGAGCAGCGAGTACAGCACCGGCCAGTAGCTCTGCTGCTTCGCGGCGCCCGCCGCGGGTTCGTCGAGAGAAAAGGAAAAGTCGCGATCGTCGCGCGCAAACGACGCGTTCGCCGCCGCGCCTTCGCTCGTGTACGACGACACGTTGGCGGGGAGCGCATCGCTCGCGCGTGCCACGCCCGCGGCGCCGCCTGTGAACAAGGCGAACGCTGCCACGATCCACTTCGAGTGCATGCCGATCGGATCCTCCTGCGGCGCCCCGCGGGACGTGAGGCCCGCGGCGCCGCCCAACCAGCAGGGGATGCAGGGGGTCAAGACGCCACTAGAACGAGAAGTACAACGACCACCGGTGCACGCGCTCCAGCGTCACCGCTTGCGGCACGTTCGCGTAGTCGAGCGACAGCTTGTCCTTGTAAATGAACCCGAGCCCGTAGGTCGGGTCGCTGAAGTCACCGTCGTCGTCGTACACGTAGCCGATGCGGCCCGCGAGCAAGTTCACGTAGCGATACTCGGCGCCGACGTGCCAGATCTCGCTGCGGCGCGTGTCGACGTCGCTGTCGATCAGCCACACCAGGCTCTGCTCCACGTCGAGCGTGAACAACAAATTGCTGATGTCGTCCGCGATCGGCGTCCAAGCCGTGCCCAGGCGCGCGGTGATCGGGAGCGGGTCGCTCTGCTCGCGGTCGATGAACGCGATGTTGGGGCCCATGTTGGTCACCGCGAATCCGACGTTTACGCGCTGCTTCTCCATCTTCCACAGCGTGCCGACGTCGACCGCGAAGCTGGTGCCCGCGCCCTCGGCGTTGGCGTCCTGGGTGAATTCGTCGGGCGCGTAGTCGACGCGAATGAACTTCATGGTGACGCCCGCGCCGACGCTCTTCGACAGGTTCATGGCGAACGACGCGCTCAAGGTCCCTTCCCAGCTGGTGAAGGTGCCGAGCGGCGTGCCGGCCGGGTCGGTGGCGACGCTCTCGCCGTAGGTGAGATAGATGAGGCTCACGGCCCAGGTCCCGATGTCGCCCGCGCGCTGGGAGTAACCCAGGAACTCGTAGTACACGTCGGAGGCCAGGTCGGGGACGAGCTGGCTGTGCATGAACGCAAGATTGCGCTGCTTACCGAAAGCGAGCCCGCCGACGTTCCACCACTGCGCGGTGGCGTCGTCGGAGACGGCCACGAAGGCCTCGCCCATACCGTTGGGACGGGCGCCGGGGGGAATGGTAAGCGACGGGACGCCGGCTTCGCCGACCGCGAAAGCACGTTGAGAGAACGCCAGCGCCGCCACTAGCAACGCGCCACCCAGTATCCGTTTACGCATCATGAAAGCCTCCTAAATGGCTAATAATACTAATGCTTTCAGGGGTTCTCGGTCAAGGCGCCCAGTTATCGCACCTTGGACACCTTGCCTCTAAGAACCACAGGGGCGCGCTCAATTCCCTCGAAATCCACGGTCGCGACGTAAAGGTAGGTGCCGTTGGCGAGGTCGCCGCCGGCGCCGTCCTTGCCGTCCCATTCGATCCAGGCCTCTCCCCCGTCGCGGGTGTCCTCGATCCGCTTCACGCGCTTTCCCGACACCGTATAGATGTCGAGCTGGATCGCCGCCCGATTGGAGAGCCGGAACAAGAACTGGGTCGAGGTCTGGAAGGGGTTCGGGTAGTTCAACACCGCTTCGGCGAAATAGTCCTGCGCGTCGGTCACGTCGAAGGTCAGCGTGTCGAGTGTGGTGGCGCCGAAGCTGTCGCTCACCTTGTAGACCAAGCGGTGCGGACCCGCCGCCAGGTCGGGCAGCGGGAACAACAGCACGCCCGACGTGTCGATGCCGCCGTGGTCGAAGGTGAAGAACTCGTTGACGTCGATCGGGAGCGGAAGCTTGTCGATCAGGATCGCCTGGCGTCCTTCGTTGGTGGTCGCGAGAATGTTGATGCCGTCTTGGTCGCGCACCACCGCGCGCACGGTGTCGCCCGGTTTGACCGACGAGAGCCCGCTCTTGAACCCCAGGTCGACGCGCGGCGCGCCGTCGACGGGCTTGAGAAGGAGCGAGTCGGCCACCGTCGGCGGCATCACCACCAGCACGCTGTCGATGTTGACGCCGGCGTCGTCGTCGCCCTGGCTCGCGTACGCGCTGGCGCCCGCGAGGCGCCCCGTCGACGCGTAGCGCGGGACTCGGAAGCTGACCGCGAACTCGCCGTTGGTGACGTCGGCGGTGCCGTCGTACATGACGCCGCCCGGAATGCTGTAGACCATCGAGATCTGCGCGGTGCAGCGCGTCTGGTACACGCGGCGCAGCATCGGCTCGCGCACCGTCACCGACGCGAGCCCCGCGAAGCTCGGGTCGGGCGCGCCGTCGGCGTACACGACGCCGCGCAGCGACGAACGCGTACCCGCCACCAGCGTGTCCGCGCCCGCGGTGTCGAAGCGAATCTCGCGCTTGGGAATGCGGAGCGTCACGGCGGGGTCGGCGAGCAGGTTGTACTTCCAGTTGTTTTCGGCCGCGAAGGAACCGAACAGGTTGCGCGACTGCGCCTGCATCTTGGCCTGCATGACGCCCACGCCGAGCGACAGGATCTCGCCGCCCAAATGTCGCGGCAGCACCTGGTCGAAGATGGCCTGGTTGAGCACGCTGTTGGGGCTCGGGTACGACTCGCGCGAGGCCGTGATGGTGGCGATGGCGCCGCCCGCGTCGTGCAGGAGCAGCTTCTCCGAGAGGCTCTTGGCGGTCGGATTCGCGAAGTCGCCGATGGTGCAGCTGAACGCCATCATGACCGGCAGCTTGAGACCGTTGGTGAGCTGGCTCACGTCGGAGCCGAGGAACACTTGCTCGTCCGCCATCTGCTGCGAGCTCCCGTGGCCGATGAAGTTGATCATGAGCGCGCCCGCGTTCCACTGGTCGAGGAAATCGAAGCGCGAGGTCGGCTTGACGGTCGAGATCTGCGGGTACTCGGTGAGATAGATCTTGGTCACGTCGTTGAAGTCGGGGATGTGGAACAGCGACAGGAGCTCGGACTGGTCGGTCCAGCTGGTCTCGCACACGCCCTCGAACGACGACAGCTCGTCGTCCGCCACCAGGATGATCTCGTCGCGCCACTTCTCCATCGGCGACGCCGTCTCGTAGTCGATCACGCGGTCGACGAGCGCGTTGGCCTCCGCGACGGAACCGGCCGGCAAACGCCCCAGCGCGAGGTCGAGCACGTCGTAGCCCGACACCTGATCCTCGGGGTCCATGTGGCCGAACCACTCGTCGGTCGCGAAGGTGAACGGCGCCAGCGTCGCGAAGTACAAGTTCGACGGTACGAAGTCGGGCTGCGAGCTGACATTGTTCCGGAAGTCGGTGCTGGCGTCGCCCAGCAGGCACACGTACGCGAGGCGCGGGTTGCCGCCGCCGTCGGGATAATTCTCGTACAGGTACTTGATGTAGTTGCGCACCGCCATCGGGTCCGGCAGGCCTTGCGAGAAATTGTCGTAGATCTCGTCGGTGGTGACGACCTTGACCAGCGGCGAGGTCACCAGCGGCACGCGGTTGCCGGCGCGATACGAACGCAGGCGCTCCGCCGCGGCGCGGAAGTCGCGGTGGGTGACGATCAGCATGTGCGGTCCCGACACGTCGGCGCGCAAGTCGACGGGGGTGAAGCGCGCGACGCCGGGCTTCAACATCCCGCCCGTGGTCGCGGCCCAGAAGTGATGGTGCGCGCCCGCGTGCACCGACGAGAAGCGCACGCGGCGCCCGTTCGTCCCCGCGGTTTCGTCGAAGCCGGTCACGCGCGCGGGACGCCACGGGTCGGTGACGTCGAAGACCTGGATGGCCTCGCTCCCGCCGAAGCCATCGGCGCGAAAATTGACTACGCCCGTGGTGTCGGGCGACGAAAACCCGACCGCGTTCGCGACCGCGATGTTGCGGCGCTGGTACCACACCGAGTACCACGCGAACAGCACGCGGTCCGTCTTGGGGTTCAAATCGCCCGGCACCTTGAGGCGCATCTGGTTGATGCCGTTCACGAGGAAGCTTCCGTTCGCGCGCACGGGGCGGCCCGACTCGTAGAAGTTGTCGCCCGCGTTGCCGTCCCAAATCATCTCGGTCACGACGACCGCCTGCGACGCGCGATAGTCCAGGTAGACCACGTGGTGGCCGAAGTTGCTCCCGGTGGTGTCGCCGGGGGTCACGTACTTCGCGAGCGCGACGGTGCGGAAGGTCTGCGGCCGCGACGTCACCAAGTTGCGCACGTCGATGCTGGGGTCGAGCGGAAACTGCGACTGCCCCGCCTCCTTGAGGTCGAGCCACAGCCACCCGTCGCCGCGATAGTCGTACTCGCTGAACAGGTCGCGCTCGCGGTATTCGCGGTGGCGGTAGGTGGTCACGTCGGGGTTGGCGGTGGGCGTCGACACGACGTCGCCGATGCGCGCGGGCGTTCCGCCGAGGTCGCCGCCCCAGGCGAGGAAGTACACGTTGGTCTTCGCGTGCGTGTGCTCGTGGTAGAGCGTGTCGGGCGCGCTGGGATCGTAGTAGTCCTCCCAATCCTGGGTCGGGAGTCCGTAGAAATAGATGCGGTCGTTGGGGTCGAAGGTCCCGTCGTTGCCCGCTTCGACGCGAATCTGCACTTCGCGCATGGCTTGGTCGGAGCGCCACGAACCGGTGGGGTCGCTGAACACCTGCGCCTGGTTGAGCCCGCCGCTCGAGAACACGCGCAGCGTCGCGGGGTCGATGGTCGCGAGCGAGAAGCCCGCCGACGCGAGATCGTCGCCGCTCACCGCGTACATGCCGCGCGTCGCCACCGTGAGCTTGGCCCAGTGCGGCGCGCGCGAAAACCACGGCGCGGGCGCGCCCGTGCGCGGCGCCACCGGAAACACATTGCGATTGACGACCGCGCTCTTCACGAGCGGGTCGGCGCTAGCGGCGTTGTTCACCGACGCCGCCGGCGTGTAGTCGATGGTGACGTTGGAAATAGGGACGTCGGACGGAACGCGCACGTTGACCCACAAGAGTCGCGTCCCGCGGTACGGAAACGGCGGCGCGGTGGTGAGCGAGTCGATGGTGACGCCGGTCACCGCGCGCGCTTCCGCGGCGCTCGCGGGGCCGACGCGGTAGCGCGCGGTGTAGGTCCCGGTGGGCGCGATGGCGGCGAAGAACGACACCGGCTGTGACGCCACCAGGCCGTCGTTCTTGCGCAGCTCGACGACGATGCGGCCGTTGGTGTCGGAGATGGGGACGACGTCGATGCCGGCCACGGCGCGGCCGGCCGTCAAAATCGTCGTGACGGTGAATGCCAGAATGTTCGCTGAACGCATGCTGCGGGGCACGTCAAAAAAGAGCGCGCGCGGCGAAAGGCCGCACCACGCCCGGTGATTCAGGCTCCTCTACGCGTCCAGGGGTTCCGCCCGTTCGATGAGCATGATGGGTATGCCGTGCTCGTTGACCGGGTAGCGAATTCGGCAACGCACGCACACCAAATGCTTTCCCCGTTCGTCCAGCACGACCTTCTCCTTGCACTTGGGACACGCCAAAATCTCCAGGAGCTCAGGCCGGACCATAGGGGACACCTCGACGGAACTAGGGGCGGGATAACTACAACTTGAGAAACATCTTACTCCGCGCGGCGCGGCCCGGTCAAGGCGATTCTTGCTCGAAGAAACCCATGTTGAGGAATTTCTTGAGCCTGCGCTCGCGCAGCACGTTGGGCGAAACGTGCGCGAGATAATTGACTTCCTCGTACAAGACCTGACCCAGCGTCTCGGCCATCGCGGCCGGGTCGCGGTGCGCGCCGCCCGGCGGCTCCGGGATCACGCGGTCGATGATGCCGAACGACAGCAAGTGCTTCGCGGTGAGCTTGAGGGCGTCGGCCGCTTCCTTCACCTTGGTCTGGTCCTTCCACAGGATGGCCGCGCACCCTTCGGGTGAGATGACCGAATAGACCGCGTGCTGCAGCATGATGATGCGGTCGGAGACCCCGAGCGCGAGTGCTCCCCCGCTCCCGCCTTCGCCGATCACGACCGACACGATCGGCACCCGGAGGCCCGCCATCAGCTTCAGATTCTCCGCGATCGCGAGCGCTTGCCCGCACTCTTCCGCCCCCAGCCCGGGATACGCGCCGGGCGTGTCGATCAGCGTGACGATGGGCAGGTGGAATTTCTCCGCCACGCGCATGAGGCGATTCGCCTTGCGATACCCCTCGGGTTGCGGCATTCCGAAATTGCGGCGAATGTTCTCGCGCGTGTCGCGGCCCTTCTGGTGGCCGATCATCATCACGCGGCGGTCGCCCAAGGTGAGAAACCCGCCCACGATGGCGGGGTCGTCGGCGAACGCGCGGTCGCCGTGCAGCTCGACGAATTCTCCGCCCATCGCGGAAACGTAGTCGAGCGAGTAGGGGCGCAGCGGGTGGCGCGCGAGCTGCACCTGCTGCCACGCGGTGAGCTTGGCGAAGATCTCGCTGCGCAGGCGGTCCGCCTTCTCGGTGAGGCGGCCCACTTCGTCGTCGACGGAGACGTTTTGCACCACCGCGAGCTGCTTGAGCTCGCTGATCTTGTCTTCGAGCTCGACCAGCGGCTGCTCGAAGTCGAGGACGTGGCGCTTGTGGGCTCGCTGCACCATCTTCGTTCCGCCTTCCTTTCGGGTCGCGTCAGAACGTGTCGGCGTACACCAGCTGTACTTCGCGCCCGGAGTCGTCGCCGGGGGCGAGGTTGTGGGTCAGGTCGCTGAATACTAGCATCAGGGTGACCTTTTCTCCAAGCGTGACGCGGACACCCGCGTCGACGTAGACGCCGCCTTCGCCGTAGAGCCCGTCGTCGGCGTTGTCGTTGCGCGCGGCGTCGAAGTCGAAGAGGAGCGACACGCGGCGCGCGATGAACCAGTCCGCGCCCGCAAAGAAATCGGGCGAGGTATCCTGGTCGCGGCGCTCCATGGTGTAATCGACGCCCGCCGTGAGCGAGAGGTCGCCCGCGAACGAGTGCCAGTTCTTGCTCACGACCAGATAGAAGCCGGGCGACTTGCGTTCGTAGCGGCTCTGCGCGGGGTCGTAGGGCCCCCACCCTTGCGAGAGGAATCCGGCCGCGAGCGCGGGCCAGCGCGTCTCCTTCGCGAGACGCACGCGCACGTCGAAGCCGATGTGGTCGAAGAACACGGGGTCGCCGCGGTCGATGAGATTGAACGCGCCGTAGTACACGCCCGCGTGCGCGACGTCCTTCAGGCCCACCACACCACCCACGTACGCGCAACTCTCCGGCATCGCGCGCACGAGCGCGCGGTACTCGCGGTGGGCGACGATACCCGCGGTCGGGTAGCGCGCGTTGTCGATCGGCTGGTCGAGTCCGGCTCGTGCGTCGACGGCGAGCGCGACCAGTGCGCCCGCCGCCAGCCAGCCCGCGACGCGCGCGCGCGTCATGCGCCCATTCCCGCGGCCACCAGGCGCACGTTCTGCGCCCCCACCGACGCCGCCAACCCCGACACCAGCGCGGGGTCGACGCGCACGCCCTGGCTGCGCGCGCGAATCACGTACGCGCGACGCCCGCCTTCGCGCACGTGGAAGAACACGCGCGCGTCGCCGGCGTGACCCGACAGCGTTTTCTTCAAGTCGTCGACGCGCTCTTCGCCCATTTGATCGAGGTCGATGGTGACGTGGACTTCGCGCCAGGTGGGCCCGGCGTCGTCGCCCACCGGGAGCACCGAGCTCACCAGCACCTTGCCGTCGCCGCCGTTACGACGCGACACGCGCCCGTCGACCAAGATCACCGCGTTCTCCGCGACGAAGCGCCGCGACTTCTCGAGCACGTCGCTGAACATCACCACTTCGGCCTGGCCTTCGGGGTCTTCGATGGTGACGAACGCCATCGGCCGCTGGTTGCGATCGGTCGTCACCTTGACCGCGGTGACGAGCCCGCCGATGAGCGCACGCTCGCCGCCCGGCATGTCCTTGAGCTCGCGCGACGACGTGGTGCGGATCATTTGGATAAGATCGCGGAAGCGGTCGAGCGGGTGCCCGGTGAGGAAGAAGCCCAGCGCCTCCTTCTCCTTCTGCAATTGCTCCTGCGCGGCCCACGGCTCGGCGTCGGGCAGCGGGGCTTCGTCGGGCTCGGCGGCGCCGCCGAACAACCCGAACTGCCCGCGCTCGGCGTCGCGAAACGCGCGCGCGGCGCGCTCCATGACGTTTTCCAGCGCCGCCATCTTCTGCGCGCGGTGCCCGGGGAGCGAATCCATCGCGCCGGCCGCAATCAGGCTCTCGTACACGCGCTTGGTGATGAGGCGCGAGTTCAAGCGCCCGCAAACGTTCTCGAGCGAGCGGAAGGCGCCGCCTTCGTTGCGCTCCGCGACCAGCGTCTCCACCGCCGACAGCCCCACGTTCTTCACCGCGCCCAGCCCGTAGAAGATGCGCCCGTCGCGGGCGCGAAAGTCGGGCTCGCACGTGTTGACGTTGGGCGGTACGACCTCGAGCCCCAAGTCACGGCAGTCGTCGAGCAGCACGGTGATGCGGTCGGTGTCATCGATTTCGCTCGACATCGTCGCCGCCATGAATTCGGCCGGGTAGTGCGCCTTGATGTACGCGGTGCGAATCGACAGCACCGCGTACGCGGCCGAGTGCGACTTGTTGAAGCCGTATTCCGCGAACTTCTCCATCTGACCGAAGATCTTCTCCGCCAGCGCCTTCTTGGTCCCGCGCGCCCCCGCGCCCTCGATGAAGCGCTTGCGCTGCTCCGCCATCACGTCCTTTTGCTTCTTCCCCATCGCCTTGCGCAAGAGGTCGGCTTCGCCGAGCGAGAAACCGGCGAGGTCGCTCGCGATGCGCATCACTTGCTCTTGGTACAGAATGACGCCGTAGGTGTCGGCCAGGATCGGCTTCAAGAGCTCGTGCTCGTACACGATGTCCTTGCGCCCGTGCTTGCAGTCGACGAAGGTCGTCACCATGCCGCTCCCGAGCGGCCCCGGGCGATAGAGCGCGTTTACCGCCACCACGTCGTGGAAGGCGGTGGGCTTGAGGTTGCGCAAAAGCTCGCGCATGCCTTCGCTCTCGAGCTGGAACACACCCACCGTGCGCGCGGCGCGCAAGAGCTCGTAGGTCTTCTCGTCTTCCATGGGAATCGCTTCCGCGGTCAGGCGCAGGCCGTGGTTCTCCTCCACCATGCGCAGCGCCTTGTCGATCACCGTGAGCGTGCGAAGCCCAAGCACATCGATCTTCAAGAGCCCGATGGCGTCGATGCTCTTCATGTCGTACTGGGTCGTGATTTCGTCGCGGTTCGACTTGTAGAGCGGCACGTGGTTGACGAGCGGCGTGGGCGTAATGATCATGCCGGCCGCGTGCGTGGAGGCGTGGCGCGACAATCCCTCCAGCGTGAGCGAGAGCTTCATCAGACGCCGGTAGTCGGGGCTGTTCTCGATCAGCGTCTTCAAGTCGCCGATATTCTCGATCGAGTCCTTGAGCGAGGTGCCCGGCGTGCCCGGGATCAGCTTCGCGATGCGGTCGACTTCGTCGTAGGGGATTTTCAGCACGCGGCCCACGTCGCGCACCACCGCCTT
>CAZLLI010000013.1:0-44586 GCA_964560355.1 uncultured bacterium
GGTGCGCGCGCGCTGCCCGCGGGCGCGTTGGACGGAAAGCAGCTCGCGCGCGTGGAAGCGATCATCTGCTCGATGACGCCGCAAGAGCGCGCGCGGCCGCAGCTGATCGACGGCAGCCGCCGCAAGCGCATCGCGCGCGGCAGCGGCACCACGGTGCAGGACGTCAATCAGCTGCTGCGGCAGTTCGAGCAGATGCGCAAGATGATGAAGACGATGGGGCGCATGCAGAAGATGAAACGCAAGCGCCTGCCGTTTTGAACGTAGCATGGGCGGGTGGCGCACGACGGGCGCCCACAAGCGAGGGACTACTAGTGCGAAGGCGCGGTAGGCCCGAGCGCAGTGGGCTGTCGTGCGACAGGACCCGCGACGAGATTTCGAAGAAAGCTGGAGGTTAGAAGAGTGTCGGTCAAACTCAGATTGAAACGCATGGGAACCAAGAAGCGTCCGTTCTATCGCATCGTGGCGACCGATTCGCGCAATCGCCGCGACGGCCGCTTCATCGAAGAGCTGGGCTACTACGATCCGTTGACGAACCCGCCCAACATCAAGATCGACGAACCGTTGATCTTCAAGTGGATGGGCAACGGCGCCATTCCGTCGGAGAACGTGGAAGGGCTCTTGCGCCGCACCGGCACCATGAAGAAGTGGGTGCTGGTCAAGCAGGGCGTGCCGGCGGATCAGATCGACGCCAAGCTGGCGACGCTGGTCGATACGGAGACCAAGGGTCTCTCCGCCGATGCGCGTCGCGCGAAGTTCGTGAAGAAGAAAGTCTCGAAGAAGGCCGCCGCCAAGAAGGCGGCGGGGGCCGCCGAGAGCGCGTAGCGCTCGCGAGGTCGTCGTGGCGGGGGCGAGCAAAGAGTCCATCAAGGCGCTGATCGAGTACGTGGCGACGTCGCTGGTCGACGACCCCAAATCGGTCAAGGTGACGCCGTCGGCGAAGGAGAACTACGTCGTCATGGAGCTCACCGTCGACCCCGAGGACTTGGGCAAGGTGATCGGCAAGAACGGCCAGACCGCGCGCGCGATTCGCACGCTGGTCAACGCCGCCGCCAGCCACGCGGGCGAGAAAGTGATCTTCGAGATCAAGGAATGACCGACAAGATCCACCTGGGACGTTTCGTCAAGGCGTTCGGCATTCGCGGCGAATTGAAGCTGTACACCTCCGACGACTTCTGGCCGCAAGCGCTCGACTCGGAGGAATTGTTCATCGCGCGCGAAGCGGACCCCGAGAACGAGCGCTCGGTGGTGGTGGAGCGCGCGCAAGCGCACGGCGGGCAGTACATCGTGAAGATCGAGGGCGTCGACGAACGCGGCGATGCCGAAGAGCTGGTGGGGGAGGATTTGTTCTTGGACGCGACGCAAATCGACGTCCCGCTCCCCGAGCGCGAGCGCCCGCACCAGGCCATCGGGATGACGGTCCGCACCGACGAGGGACGCGTCGTCGGCAAAGTGACCCACGTGCTGTTCGGCGCCGAGCAGAGCGTGTACGAAGTGACGAGCGACGAGGGCAAGGTGGCGCTGATTCCGGCCGTGCCGGCTTTCGTGGTGTCGCGCGACGAGGCCAAGAAGGAAATCGTCATCCGGGTGATCCCCGGTCTTCTCGACGCCTGACGCAACATGCGCATCAACGTCGTGACGATATTCCCGGAGACGATGGAGTCGTTCTTCGCGACCGGGATGCTCGGGGTCGCGAAGAAGAAGGGCCTGGTGGCGTTTCGCAGCGTGAGCCCGCGCGAGTTCACGAGCGACGCGCACCGCACCGTGGACGACTCCCCGTTCGGCGGGGGCGCCGGCATGGTGATGATGGCGCCGCCCATCGTCGACGCGGTCGAGAGCTTGAATCGCGCCGCCGCGAGCCCGGTGATTCTCATGAGCCCGGCGGGCAAGCGCTTCGAGCAGAAGGACGCGCAGCGCCTCGCGCACGAGAAGGAGATCACCTTCATCTGCGGGCGCTATAAAGGCGTCGACGAGCGCGTGCGCGAGCTCGTGGTAACGGAAGAGATTTCGCTCGGCGATTTCGTGCTGAGCGGCGGGGAAGTGGCGGCGGCGGCGGTGATCGAGGCGGTCGTGCGGCTCTTGGACGACGTGCTGGGCGACGACGAGTCGGCCCACACCGACTCGTTCGCGGCGGGCCGCGAGGGAAGACTGGACTGCGCGTGGTACACGCGCCCGGCGGAATACCGCGGGCTCAAGGTCCCCGACGTGCTGATGTCGGGGCACCACGCGGCAATCGAAAAGTGGCGGCGGCAATCGTCGCTGGAACGAACGCGGCGCTATCGCCCGGACTTGATCGAAGAATAACCAGGAGGAAGTGCTATGAACATCATCGACCGAATCGACCAGCGGAGTCTCTCGAAGAAGACGCATGACTTCCGCGTGGGTGACACCGTGAAGGTCATGGTGCGCGTCGTCGAAGGCAACAAGGAGCGCGAGCAGGCGTTCCAGGGCGTCGTCATCAAGCAGAGCGGCCGCGGCGTCGCCGAGACCTTCACCGTGCGCAAGATCAGCTCGGGCGTCGGCGTCGAGCGCGTGTTTCCCATCCATTCGCCCAACATCCGTTCGATCCAGGTGATGCGCCGCGGGCGCGTGCGCCGCGCGAAGCTCTACTACTTGAGGAAGCGCGTTGGCAAGGCGGCCCGCATCCAAGAAAAGCAAGAGAAGGCCGAGTAAGCGGCCTTCTCGCGCAGCGGCCGCGTCGACGAAGTCGCTTGCGGAGACGCTGGCGCACGAGAGTATCGACGCCGAGGCCGCTCTTCGTGAACGTTTCAAGTCGTTGGTCGAATTCGACCGCGACCTGTGCGCGCGCGGGTATCCGCTCATCGCCGGCGTCGACGAAGCCGGGCGCGGCGCGCTGGCCGGTCCCGTGGTCGCGGCGGCGGTGGTGCTGCGCGGCGACTGCGACCTCATCCGCATCTACGACTCCAAGGCGGTCGACGAGAACGACCGCGAGTCGCTCTTCCACGACATCGTCGCTTCCGCGGTCTCGGTCGGGATCGCGTTCAGCCACCCCGCCGTCATCGACCGCGACAACATCCTGCGCGCGACGCTGGCGTCGATGCACCGCGCGGTGGCGGCGCTGCGCCTGCGCCCCGACATGGTGCTGATCGACGGCCGCGAGGGCATCCAGTGGCCGTATTCGCACGTCGTGCCCGTGATCAAGGGCGACGCCAAGAGCCTGTGCGTCGCGGCCGCGTCCATCGTCGCCAAGGTGGCGCGCGACCGCTTCATGCGGCGCCTGCACCGCGCGTTTCCGAGCTATCACTTCGACCAGAACAAGGGTTACGGCACGCGCGATCACTTGGCCGCGATCGCGGCGCACGGCGCGGTGGTCGTCCACCGGCGCTCGTTCCTGGGAAAAGTGGTTGCAAACGAGCCGTCGATGTTCTAATTATTACGTCGGTTGCGTGTGGTTGGGGCCTCGCGGGAAGGGTGGAGGTGGAGGATGCATACCAGGGCCAGCGGGGAGTTGGGTGAGCGGATCGCAGCCGCGTTCCTGACCCTGAAGGGATATCGAATCGTCGACGCGAACGTGCGCGTCGCGCGCCGCGAAGTCGACCTCGTCGCCCGTCACGGCGATGCGATCGTCGCGGTGGAAGTAAAGCTGCGCTGGGGCCGACGCTTCGGTGCGGCGGTGGAAGCGATCGACGAAAAGAAGCTCGCGCGCTTGCGCACCGCGCTGGCGGGGATCGCGCGCGAAATGGGCGCGGCCGGCTCGCCGCGCATCGACGTCGTCACCATCGACATCGACGAAACGGGAGACCGCATGGCGGTCGAACACTACGTCGGCGTCACGTAGGCCGAAGCCAACGCCCCAAGGAGTTCGTGATGAGAAAGTTCATGCCGATCGTCGTCGTGGCTATGGCCGCGGCCGCGTGCTCGTCGGTATCCAACGTGGTCTCGAAGGACATGCCGCTCGAAGTCCAGCACCAGATCCTCGACGAGTACAAGGATCGCTACGTGTGGACGCGCGTCACCATCCAGGACTTGGGCGAAGGCGGCACCATCCCGCGCGACGAGAAAGTGAAAATCGTCGACGTGGGGATGTTCAAGGCCGGCTCGGTCACCGTCGAGACGCTCAAGAAGAAGAACCGCGTCGTGCAGGGCTTGAACCTCGACAAGCCGCTCACCAAGGCCAAGATCGACTCGTCGCTGGCGGAGTTCTTCTGGTTTGACGATCCCACGCTGCGCCACGTCGCCTTCATTCGCAAGTACGGCAAGGACACCGCCAAGGCGATCATGAACCACGAATTGTTCGCGGGCATGTCGCCGGACGCGGCGCGCGACTCGTGGGGCAAACCGGCCAAGATCGACCGCTCGGAGCGCAACGGCATCGTGCAGGAGAAGTGGCGCTACCCGACGGCGACCGTCGGCAAGACGAAGGATATTCTGTTCGAAAACGGAAAGGTGAGAAGCTGGGACGCGTAGCACGCGCACGCTCGCGGATATTACACGAAGGCGCTCGCCGGACGGCGGGCGCCTTTTTTCTTGCGATCTCCGAGAGCGCCGAGGGCTTCCCTCCGCTCTCAGGTCCTCGCGCGAGACATTTGGTATCGCGCTGCGGAAGTTCGCGTCGGGAACCTTCGACGCGTGCCTTCCTTCTCCCGTCAGACCAACGTCACCGATCCGTCGCCCTTGACGATCTCGCCGACGCGGTAGACACGCAAGCCCGCCGCGCGTTCCGGCACCCTGGCCGCTTCCGCCGCGGACACCACGACCAGCATGCCCGCGCCCATGTTGAAGACGCGGTACATCTCCCCTTCCACCACGTCGCCCTCGCGGGCGAGGAATTCGAAGATCGGCAGCACCGGCCAGGTCCCCTTGTGGATGCGCGCGCCGGTACCGTCCGGGAGGATGCGCGGGAGATTCTCGAGGATGCCGCCGCCCGTGATGTGGGCGAGCCCCTTTATGCGGACCTTCTCTTGGATCGCGGTCACCGACGGCAGGTACGAGCGGTGCACGCGCAGGAGTTCTTCCGATACCGTCGCGCCGAATTCTTCCACCCGCGCGTCGAGCTTCAACCCCGCTTGCTCGACCACCCGGCGCGCGAGCGAATATCCGTTGGTGTGGAGTCCGTTCGACGGCAGCGCGAACACCAAGTCGCCCTCCACGATCGACGACCCGTCGATCACGCCGTCGCGCTCGACCACGCCCACGATGGTCCCGGCGAGGTCGAAGTCGCCGTGCTGGTAGAGCCCGGGCATCTCCGCGGTTTCGCCGCCGATCAGCGCGCACGCGTTTTCCTTGCACGCGCGCGCGAGCCCGTCCACGAGGCTCGCCACCATGGCCGGCTCGAGCTTGCCGGCTGCGATGTAATCCAGGAAGAACAGCGGACGCGCGCCTTGCACGAGGATGTCGTTGACGCAGTGGTTCACCAAATCCTGCCCGACGGTGTCGTACTTCGCGGCCGCGCGCGCGACCAGGATCTTGGTGCCGACGCCGTCCATGCTGCTCACCAGCACGGGGTCGCGGTAGCTCTTCGGCACCGCGAACAGCCCGCCGAAGTGTCCGATCTCGGACAGCACGTCGGCGCTCCACGTCGCTTTCGCCAGGCGCGCGATGGCGCGCGTCGCTTCGTTGGCCTTGTCGATGTCGACGCCGGAATCTCGGTAACGCATGTCGGTCCTTCTAGAGTCGTTCTTGCAGCGATTCGTAGATGGCGGTGGTGGGATCGTTCTCGACGATGAGGTCGAACTCGCCGCGGCGCACGAGGTCGATCACCAAGCTCGCGATCTCCAAGTCGAACTGCTCGCCCTTGTATTTCTCGAATTGTTCGACGACGTGGTCGACCGGCATGCCCTTGCGGTAGGGCCGGTCCGACGTCATCGCGTCGAAGGCGTCGCACACGAGGATGATCCTCGCTCCCATCGGGATGGCGTCGCCCTTCAAGCCCTCCGGATAGCCGCGCCCGTTGGGCTGCTCGTGATGATAGCGCACCAAGACCGCGGCTTCCCGCAGAAACTTGAGATTCTCCACGATGTCGGCGCCGATGGTCGGGTGCTGCTTGAGGGTGAGGAATTCCTGGTCGTTCAGGCGCTCCTTCTTGAGCAGGATTTCGTGGCGAATGGCGATCTTGCCGATGTCGTGCAGGAGCGCGCCGTACTCGAGAATCTCGGTGTCGCGCGCGTTCAGCCCCAGCGCGCGCCCCACGCGCAGCGCGTAGCGCGAAACGCGGTAGGAGTGGCCGTGGGTGTAGGGGTCGCTCGCGTCGATGGCGGAGGTGAGCGCCGCCACCGTGTTGATGTGCGCCTCCTTCATCTCGACGTAGAGCTTGAAAGTGTAGCGCGCGAGAAAGATCGGCACCAAGAACAGGAGCAGCGTCCACGCCCCGTACGCGGTGTACACCAGCGCGATGATGGCGCCGAGCGGGATGAACGCAAACACGTGGAGGAAGGTCCACATGTAGTTCTGCTTCCAGATTTGCAGCGCGCTCTTGTGCGAGCGCAGCGCGATCACGATGCTGATCGAAACGGTATTGACGAGGTAGTAGACGACGCTGCACGCCGCGAGCGGGATCAAGAACCACGGGGTGTCGAGCGCGGTCCAGCGCCCGGGGAACGCCCAGTACGCGAGCCCCGCGACGCCGATGGTCATGATCAAGAGCGGCACGTTGAACGCGTACTTGAAGGCCGCGCGCCGCTGCACCACCACTTCGGAGAAGAAGGACGCGATCGCCTCCACCAGCACCGCCGCCGACGGGCCCAACAGCACGATGGCGGCGAGGTCGAGCGGGCTGGAGGCGTAAATCGACGCGCCCCCGCGCGGCAGCGCGATCTGCGCGGTGTCGGCCACCACGATCATGAACGCGAACAGAAGGACTTCGGGGAAACGCGGGAGTGGAAAGTCGCGCACCAGGAACGCGAAGAGGGCAAAGCCGGCGGCGATGAATCCGAAGTAGTAGAGCTTGAACCCGAGCGACGAGTCTTCGAAGCCACCTTTCAAGGTGTCACTTGATCTTGTATTCGATCGAACTCTTGAATTCGAACTTTCCCGTCAAACGATTGATGGCGTCGAGGGTCGCGAACACGACCGCCTGCGCTTCGCTGCCGGCCACCATGGCCGAGCCGGCCAGCGTCTTGGTGGAACGCGAACCAATCATGTCGACGCGCACCAAGACGGCGTCGTCGCCCGCGAGCGACACTTTCAGCACGCCACCTAAACATAGCCGGATAGGGTCGTCAAGAAGTTCCGAGACCGCGCGCAGCGTCGCCTCCGCCACTGCGGCGAGCGCGTTCGACGGATTGTCGGACTCGAAGGACCCGAACGCCCCCGCCGAGTCGCGCGATAGCTCGACCTCCGCGCGCAGTCCCACGCGGGTCGACGCCACGTTGACGCCGACGAACGCGAAGCGCGACGCATGTTCGAGGATGGGAAACTCTTCGGGTGCAGTGTCGGGTGGCGCTGTTTCGGTCTCGGCGTCGAGCACGACGACGCCGATCTTCTTGTAGTCGACGTCGAGGTCCATCTCCGCCTTGAGCACGCCTTCGACGTCGCGCGCGACCAGCTTGGGCGACTTGCCCGCGCGCGACACGACGTGGACCTCGCTCACGCGCCCCGACTCGTCGAGTCGAATGCGGCACGAGGACACGCCATGCACGCTCGCGACGAGGGCTTCGGCGCGGCGCACTTCATCTGATGTAAGTCGATGCGAGGCCATATCTTATGAAGTCGCCCCGCGCCCGAGCCGGAGGGGGCGCCGGCGACCGTGATTATACCACACGCCAATGCAGCAAGAAGGCGGCCAGGAGAGAGGCACGGGGCGATGGTCGCTCGAACGCGATCTGCGAGCGCGATGCCAAATGTCTCGCGTGAGCATTTGTGAGCGGAGAGCGACCAATCGCCCGTCCGCGAAAAACCCTAGTACCGAACCATCTCGACGAGCTGCTTGCGGCGATCGGCGATGGCGGCGGGGGCGAGGCCGCAGATGCCGTCGACGGAGAAGGCTTCGACCGTGAAGCTCGCCATGACGGTGCCCCACGTCAGCGCCGACGCGAGGCCGGAGCGGTCGAGCGCGCCCGTGCGCGAGAGCTCGCCGACGAAGCCGCCCGCGAAGGTATCGCCCGCGCCGGTCGGGTCGACTACGTTGGGGAGCAACACCGCGGGCATGAAGAGCGTGAGGTTGGGACCGAACAACAAAGCGCCGTGCTCGCCGCGTTTCACCACCACGAACTTCGGACCCATGCGCCGCAGCTTCTCCGCCGCCGCGATTACCGACCACTCGTCGGCGAGCTGCAGCGCTTCCTCGTCGTTGATGAACAACAGGTCGACGCGCTTCAAGACGTCGACGAGGGTGTCGCGCGCGGTGTTGATCCAGAAGTTCATCGTGTCCATGGCGACGAAGCGCGCGCCGCGCGCCTGGTCGAGCACGGAGAGTTGCAGCTTGGGGTCGATGTTGCCGAGCAGGACGTAAGGCGTGTCCCGGTACGCGCCCGGGATCGACGGGTCGAAGTGCTGGAACACGTTGAGCGACGTTTCCAGGGTGTCGCGGTCTTTCATGTTCTCATGGTAGCGGCCGCGCCAGTGGAAGGTCTTGCCGTACGCGCGTTCGATGCCGCGCACGTCGACGCCATGGTCGGAGAGCTTGCGCAGGTGGTGGTCTTCGAAGTCCTCGCCCACGATGCCGATCACGCGCGGCCGCGCGAAGTAGCTGGCCGCGATGCCCGCGTAGCTGGCGGAACCGCCGAGCGCCATGTCGGCGCGACCGTGCGGCGTCTCCACCGAATCGAACGCCACCGATCCCACGATCAAGACCGGCTGCGCGCCGTCGTGCGACTTGTCGGCCATCGTCTTCTCCTCTACATGCTGGCGGGTGCGCCCACGCCGAGCAGACCCAGTGCGTTCTTGAGCACGACCTTGGTCGCGCGCGCGAGATCGAGTCGCGCCGCCGACAACGCGGGGTCTTCGCCCACGATGCGGCACGCGTGGTAGAACTGGTGGAACGCGGTCGCGAGCTCCTGCGCGTAGGTGGTGACGCGGTGCGGCTCGCGCGCTTCCGCCGCGCCCGCGACCGTGCCCGGGAAGTGGAGCAAGTGCAAGAGCAGCGCGCGCTCTTCCGGCGCGACCAGCTTGGAGGCGTCCGAACGCCCCGCCGCCGGCGCTTCCCCGCGCTCCTCCGCGAAGCGCACCACGCTCGCGATGCGCGCGTGCGCGTACTGCACGTAGTAGACCGGGTTCTCGTCCGACTGCTTGCGCGCGAGCGTGAGGTCGAAATCCAGCGGCGAGTTCGCGCGCCGCATCAGGAAGAAATACTTGGCGACGTCGACGCCGACGTCGTCGATGAGCTCGCGCATGGTGACGAATTCGCCCGCGCGCTTGCTCATGCTGACGGGGTTGCCGCCCTCCATCAGCCGCACCCAGCCCACGATCATGATCTCGAGCCAGTCCGCCGGCGCGCCGAGCGCCGCCATCGCGGCCTGCATGCGCGCGACGTGGCCGTGGTGGTCGGGGCCCAAGAGCCCGATGGCGCGGTCGAAGCCGCGCGCGAGCTTGTCGGCGTGGTAGGCGACGTCGGCCAGGAAGTAGGTCGGCTCGCCGTCCGCTTTCTTGATGACGCGATCCTTGTCGTCGCCGAACGCGGTGGAGCGGAAGAACACCGCGCCTTCTTGCTCGTAGGTGTGCCCGCCCGCCACCAAGCGGTCGAACACGGCGCGCAGCGCGTCGGGGTGCAGCGACGACTCCAGGAAGAAGCGGTCGAAGCGCGAGCCGAACGCCTGCATGTCGGAGCGAATCGACTCGAGCAAGCTCGACGACGCGTAACGCCCCAGCTCGGGCGCACCCGCGCCGGCGTCGAGCCAGCGCCGCGCGGTCGCCTCGTCGGCCGCGTTCGCGATCGCGGTGACGTACGCGCCGGGGTACTGATACTGTTCGATCGTCTCGCCGGCTCCCGCCACCCCGAAGCGTTCCTTCGCGCGAAAGCGCAGGCTCTCGCCGAGGGCTTCGATCTGCTTGCCGTAATCGTTGACGTAGTACTCGCCCTGCGTCTCGTAACCGTTCGCGTCGAAGAGATTGAGCAGGCAGTTCCCGATCGACGCCGCGCGCGCCGACACCACCACCAGCGGGCCGGTGGGATTGGCGGAAACGTATTCGACTTGGATCTTGCGACCCGCGCCCGCGCGCGAGTTCCCGTAGCGGTCGCCGTCGGCGAGCACGGCTGCCACCGTGCGCTGCAATTCCGGGAGCGCGAGTCTGAAATTGACGAAGCCGGGCCGCACCGCTTCCACGCCCGCCACGAAGTCGGACGGCAGCTGAATCGCGCCCGCCAGCTTCTCCGCGATGGCGAGCGGGTTCTGCTTGAGCTGCTTCGCGAGTGACATCGCGACCGGCGTCGAGAGGTCGCCGTGCGACGCCTCGCGCGGGCGCTCGACCACGATGTCGAGGCCGGCGGACGCGAGGCCGAGGCGCTGCAGTGCCTCCGCGATCGCGGCGACGATGGCTTCCTTCGCACTCATGGGAGAATTCTAGCGCGGGGTCGCTTCGACCGCGTCGTCGCCCAAGCGCTCGACGGGGGCGTCGCCCCACAGGCGCTCGAGCTGGTAGTAAGCGCGCACGTCGTGCTGGAACACGTGCACGACGACGTCGACCAAATCGATCAGCACCCAGCGCATCGAGTCATAGCCCTCGACGTGGTAGACGTCGAGGCCGCTCTTGCGGCACTTCTCGAGCACGTTGTCGACGATCGCCTTCACCTGCGGGTTGGAACCGCCGGTCGCCACGACGAAGAAGCTCGTCATGTCGGTGACTTTGCGCAGGTCCATCACCAGCACGTCGGTCGCCTTCTTCTCGGCGGCGAAACCGGCGATCTTCTTCGCGGTCGACTTGGTGGCCCGTCCGGCGCGGGCCGGTTTGGGCGGGACTGATTTCGTGGATTTGCGGGTACGGGCTGCCGAGGCGGTTCGCTTCGTCACGTGTCCTCCGTCACGCTTCGCGTTCGCGCTCGCGTTCGCGCCGACGCACCACCGTCAGCGCCACCAGAGCGCTCCCAATATACAGGACGCAGAGCGGAACTGCCATCAGTGTCTGCGAGATGGGGTCGGGCGGCGTGAAGATCGCGGCCGCGATCCAAATGATCACGATCGCATAGCGCCACTGGCTCAAGAACAGTCGCGGCGACACGATCCCGACGATCGACAAGAGCAGCATCACGATCGGGAGCTGGAATACCAGCCCGAACGCGAGGCACATCTGCGACACCATGTTGAAGTACGACGACACCGAGATGAGCGGCTGGATGCGCGCGGTCTGGTAGCCGATCATGAAGTTCACGATCACCGGCACCACGAGGAAGTAGGAGAAGACGACACCGGCGTAGAACAGGAGTCCCGACGCGAACACCACCGGCCCGATGCGACCTTTCTCGCGCTTGAACAACCCGGGCGTGATGAAGCGCCACACGCGATACGCGACGTAAGGGAACGCGGTCAGCCCTCCCAAGATGAACGAGAGCTTGGTGCGCACCATGAACGCCTCCGACGGCGCCTGGAACACCAAGTGGTCGACGGGAACGCGCTTGGTCAGCCAATCGAGGATGGTCCCGCACAAGGGCCAGTAGGCGATGGAAAGCCCGAGAAACGCGACCGTCGACGCCACCAGTACCGAGCGCAAATCACCCAGGTGCTCGAGAAAAGACATCTCGCGCAAGAACTCGATGTGTTCCGCGGGCCCGCGCAGCGGGCGCAGGTGCGGGTCGCTATTCGAGTAACGTTCTCTCGAGTTGGTTGGTGACAATGGTCTTGACCAAGTCGCCGCTCGCTTGCGGCGTCATGTCCATGTTGACGTCCATCTTGCCTTTGACGCGCACGACGCGTGCCTTGGCGGGGTCGAACGAGAACTCGCCCTTCCCCTTGCCGGTGCCCGCGACGGTGTACACGCCCATCGGCGTGGTGGCGGTGCCGCCCATGACGCTGTCGAGCACTTGCTCGACCACCGCCACGTCGTGCCCCTTCTCTTTCTTCACTTCCTTGAACTTGAAAGTAGCGTTGGTGGTGGTCTCCGTCCCCGTCGGGTCCTTGTCTTTCTCGCCCATTTTCTCCCACGTACCGCCCACCGCAACCGCTTTGTTCGGCAGGTGCGGGTACCAATTAACGACAATGGGCTTCACCACCGACTGCGCGGTCGGCCACGACTCGAACGAACCCACCGGCGTCACGTCGGAAACGTCGCCGCCCGCGTCGGCCGTGAACATGATCGACTGGCCCGTCATCTGCTCGCCGAGCGGGCTCGTCGACGTGTTGCCCATCATCGTCATGGAGATGTCGACCTTGTCGAACTTGAGCTCCATCGAATACTTGCCGTCCTTGGCGGCGACGCACTTGATGGTGACCTCCAGGTCGGCGATGTTGTTGAGCGCCATCTCGCCCATGGTGACTTCCTGCGCGAGTTTCACCGCGTAGCGCTCGGTCGTGCCGGGCTCGAACTTGTAGGCAAACATGACGTCGTCGGCCAGCGCCGGCGCCGAGATAGCGGCCACCGCCGCCACCGCGCACGCACGCACCGCGAATCGAATGGCACCTTTCATCGTCTCACCTCCCCGCCCGCGAATCATTCCGGGCGGTCTTTCTGACGGTCGAGGAGTCCCTTCACTTCGCTCATGAACTGGTTGATGTCCTTGAACTGACGGTACACGCTGGCGAAGCGCACGAAGGCGACTTCGTCCAGACCCTGCAAACGATCGATGACGAGGTTGCCGAGTTCGGTGCTCTTCACCTCGTTCTTAAACTTCCCGAAGATCGACGCCTCGATCTCGTCGACGATCTTCTCCAACTGCTCGCGCGACACCGGACGCTTCTCGCACGCCTTGACCAAGCCCGTCATGAGCTTCTCGCGGCTGTACTGTTCGCGACGCCCGTCTTTCTTGACCACCATCATGGGGGCGCGCTCGATGTACTCGTAGGTGGTGAAACGAAACGCGCATTTCAGGCACTCGCGGCGGCGGCGAATCGCTTCGCCTTCTTTGGTGGTGCGCGAGTCGACCACTTTGTCTTCTTCGAAGCCGCAGCGCGGGCACTTCATCGCGTCACCAGAGCTCCGGGTACAGCGGGAACGCGTCGCACAACTCGCGCGTCTGCGCGCGCGCGGAACGAATCACCGCTTCGTCGGCGGGGCTCTCGAGCACAGTCGCCATCACGTCGGCGATGCGCTTCATCTCGGCTTCCTTCATGCCGCGCGTGGTGAGCGCGGGGGTGCCGACGCGCACGCCGCTGGTCACGAACGGACTGCGCGTGTCGAACGGTACCGTGTTCTTGTTGACGGTGATGCCGGCCGCTTCCAGCGCGGCTTCCGCCTTCTTGCCCGAGAGAACCTTGGCGGAAAGATCGAGCAGGAACAAGTGCGTGTCGGTGCCCCCGCTCACCACGTCGAAGCCGCGCTCGAGAAAGCGCGCGGCCAGCGTGCGCGCGTTGGCTACCACTTGCTTCTGGTGCGCCTTGAAGGAATCGGCCGCCGCTTCCTTGAAGCACACCGCCTTGGCCGCGATGATGTGCATGAAGGGTCCGCCCTGCAGGCCCGGGAACGCGATCTTGTCGACCACTTCCGCGTTGCGCGCGGGCGCCAGCACGAAGCCGCCGCGCGGCCCGCGCAGCGTCTTGTGCGTCGTGCTGGTGACGACGTCGGCGTGCGGCACCGGACTGGGGTGGATACCCGCCGCGACCAGGCCCGCGATGTGCGCCATGTCGACCATGAGCAGACAGCCCGCTTCGTCGCAGATGGAGCGCAGCTTCGCAAAGTCCCACGCGCGCGCATACGCGCTCGCTCCCGCGACCAGCATCTTGGGGCGCTCGCGCAGCGCCTGCGCGCGCATGGCGTCGTAGTCGAGCGTGCGCGTCGCGCGATCGACTTCGTACGCGACTACTTTGAAAAACATGCCCGAGAAGTTCACCGGGTGTCCGTGCGTCAGGTGACCGCCGTGGGAGAGCGACAGCCCCATGATGGTGTCGCCCGGCTTCAAGAACGCGAAGTACGCGATCTGGTTGGCCTGGCTGCCCGAATGCGGCTGCACGTTGGCGTGCTCGGCGGAAAAGAGCGCCTTGGAGCGGTCGCGCGCGAGGTTCTCCACCACGTCGACCTCTTCGCACCCGCCGTAGTAGCGCTTGCCGGGGTAGCCCTCGGCGTACTTGTTGGTGAGCACCGACCCCATCGCCGCCAGCACCGCGGGGCTCACGAAGTTCTCCGACGCGATCATCTCCAGCGTGCCGTGCTGGCGCCGCGCTTCCGCGCGCAGCACCTTCGCGACGTCGCCGTCGGCGGATTCGAGCGCGCGCATGAGGTCGATCACGACTTCTTCTCCTCGTAGGCGCGAATCTTGTCGACGCGGCGCGCGTGGCGTCCGCCCTCGAAGTCGGCGGAGAGGAACGCGTCGACGACGGCGAGCGCTTGCTTCTCGTCGGACTCCTGCCACGCGCCGAGTGCGAGCACGTTGGCGTCGTTGTGCTCGCGCGCGAGCCGCGCGCCTTCGGGCGAGAGCGCCAGCGCGGCGCGCACGCCCTTCACCTTGTTGGCCGCGATGCTCATGCCGACGCCGCTCCCGCAAATCAGGACGGCGCGATCGGCGTCGCCGTGCGCGACGTCCTCCGCCGCGGCGATGGCGAAGTCGGTGTAGTCGACGCTCTCTTCGTTGCTGGTGCCGACGTCGAGGATGGTGTGCCCCAATTCGCGCAGGCGTTTCTTGATGAGCTCTTTGAGCTTGAAGCCGCGGTGGTCGGCTCCGATCGCGATCCTCACGACGCACCTCCGGGCACGCGCTTCCACCCGTCGAAGCGCGCGAGGCGACCGGCCATCGACTCGACGCATTCGCGAATGACGAGATACGTGCGCTGGTACATGTCGCGCCCCGAGCCGATGGGGTCGGGGATCTCTCCGTCCCACTGGTCCGAGAAATTGGTGAGGAGGTAGGTGTATTCGAGCGCGTCCGGGTCGAGCGCGCCGACCATGTCGCGGTGGCGCACACCCATGGTGACGATGAGGTCGGCGTCGCGCACCATGGCGCGGTCGAGTACGCGCGCCTCGTGGGTCGACAGGTCGAGCCCGTGCTCCTTCGCGACTTCGATCGAGAAGCCCGACGCCGGGCTTCCCTCGAGCGCGGAGGTCCCCGCCGACGCCACGTCGACGTCGATGCCGGTCCTCCCGGGCAGGAGAGCACGCGCGATCGCCTCCGCGAGCGGGCTACGGCACGTGTTACCGGAGCAAACGAATAGAATTGTCTTCAAGAAAACGGCCTTCCGGAAGGTGTTCGCGACCGCAACGATACAAACAACCCGTTGACTTTGCAACGGATTCCGACTAATAGCAGGAGAACTCCACGGGGCCCTTTTCACGCTTGGGAGGCGTCGTTCTTGATGACTGCACGATGGATCGCGCTCGTGATGGGCGCTCTGATTTTGGGCACGGTTTCGCTCGCGAGCGCCGAGCCCATCATGAAGCCTCGCAAGTACTACGGCCCCATCCCGCAATCGATGGTGTGGCTCCGGGGCGGCTTCTTCGGCGGGGCCTCCAACGAGGAGATGAACAATTACCTCGACGGCCTCATCCAGCCACCCTTCACCAAGACCTCCGAGGACTTCGGGACCGCCTTCACCATCGAGGCCGGCTGGGCCCACAAGCCCCACCCCCAGTTCGCGGTGCGGATCAACGCGGCGCTGAGCTTCTTGAGCTCGACCGGCAGCGGCAACAAGGCTCCCCAATCCGGCGACTCGCTGCTCACGCTCGTCGACTACGACCGCGAGTTCAAAAGCGACCTGATCGTGGTCGAATTCTCCGGTGTTTATTTCTTCTCCGACGCGGCGGTCAAAGAATTCCAGACCTACATCGGCGGCGGCTTCAGCGTCGGCGTGCCGTACGAGTCGTACACCGAGACTCAAACCGAGGGTGACACCGGCGCGCCGTATCAGACGATCGAGTCGTCGGAGTGGGACGTCTCGGCGGGCGTGCACGCCGTGCTGGGCGCGATCTATTACCTGACGAACACATTCGGTATCACCAGCGAAGGTCGATTGCAAATGATGGAAGGACGCTACGACCAGCTCCAGGCTCCGAACGAAGTCGGCGACCCCGAGGACGTGAGCTTCGTGGTCGATTACACCGGCTTCTACTTCACCGTCGGCGTCCTGTGGGGATTCTAGCGCGGGAGTCATACGCCCCATGATTCGCTCCGTCGCCGTTCGCTCTCCCAAGGGACGCGTCGGCGAAGACGCGGTCGCGTTTCTCGCCTACCGCGACACCAAGAAGCTGTCCGCGGCGGCGGCGCGCGTCGACCGCTCGTTCGGCGGCGCGGTCGCGGCGCTGCTCGCGTCGGGGACCTTCCGCGGCGAACGCGGCGAAACGCGCGCGATCACGACCAAGCGCGGACGCCGCCTCGTGCACGCGGTGCTGGTCGGGCTCGGCGAGCGCGTGCGGGCCAACGTCGAAGAAACCGCCGACGCGGCCGGAGCGGCCGCGCGCGCGATCGCGTCCCTCAAGGCCGAATCGGCCGCGCTCCTCGTCGACGACGCCGCGCTCAAGGCGGCTCCCATTTCCGCCGACCTCTTCGTGCACGCCGTCGTCAAAGGATTCCTCCTCGCCACCCACGACGCGTCGCTCGGTACCGCGCCGCCGTCGTCACTGCGCAAGCTGTCGGTGCTCACCGACGCCTCGACGCGCGTGGTGACGCCCGCGGTGCGACGCGCGCGCACGCTGTGCGACGTCGTCGCGCGCGTGCGCGACTGGGTCAACACGCCGGGCAACCGCATGCCGCCCGCCAAGCTCGCCGACGCGTGCCGGCAGTTGTGCGCCGAATTCGAAGTCGGGTGCCGCGTTTGGAGTCGCGCCGACCTCGAGCGCGCGCGCATGGGCGCGGTGCTCGCCGTCGGCGTGGGTAGCCGCGAAGACCCGCGCATGGTGGTCGCGCACTACAATGTCGAGAAGAAGTCGCTGCCGCTCGTGTGCCTGGTCGGCAAGGGCGTCACCTTCGACTCGGGCGGCATTTCGATCAAACCGTGGGAGAAGATGCACGAGATGAAGGGCGACATGGCGGGCGGCGCCGCGGTGGTGGCGGCGGTGGCGGCGGCGGCTTCGCTCGCGCTCCCGGTGCGCGTGGTGGCGCTGGTGCCGTGCGTCGAGAACATGCCGGGCGGGGGCGCGTTCCGCCCCGGCGACGTGGTGACGACGTGCACGGGAAAGACCATCGAGGTGCTCAACACCGACGCCGAAGGCCGCCTCATTCTCGCCGACGCGGTCGCGTATGCGCGCGAGCACTACAAACCCGACGTCATCGTCGACATGGCGACCCTCACGGGCGGCGTCGTGATTGCGCTCGGTACGCGCGTGGCGGGGCTCATGGGGACGTCGGAAGACCACGTCGACGCGATGCGCGCCGCGGCCGACCGCGCGGGCGAGCCGGTGTGGCCGCTCCCCTTCGACGAACACTACGCGGCCATGATCAAGGGCGATGTCAGCGACTACAAGAACTACGCCGGGCGCAGCGCATCTCCCATCACGGGCGGCGCGCTGGTGGGCGCGTTCGCGGGCGCGACGCCGTGGCTCCACCTCGACATCGCGGGCACGGCGTGGAACGAAGGCACGGGGCCGTCGTACCAGACGCGCGGCGCCACCGGCTACGGCGTCGACCTGCTGTTGCGATTCTTGGAGATCGTCGCGGAGAGTAAGTAGCGCGTCACGTCTTGCGCCACACCATGCGCTCTTGGCGCGTGAGGAACACCCACAGCCCCATCACCGCCGCCGCGTTCAGCACGATGAACGTCCACGAGATTCGGAACACCTTCGCGATCGGCGACGAGCGCAGCGGCGTCAGGTTCAGCATCCCCAGAAAGTAGAACAGCGTCTGCACCGCGAAGGCGGCCGCGTACAGCGGGCCCGGGAGCAGCGCGCTCGTCACCCACGCCGCCACACAACAGTACGGCACCACCAAGCGCATGAGCTTGTGCGAGACGAACTGGAATATGACCGGGTTCGCGCGCGCGCTCAAGAGGCGCGGCTCCATCGCCACGGCCTGGAAGTTGCCGGCCAGCGTGCGCACCTTGCGCGAGAACTCGCGCTTCGCGGTGGGCGACGAAAGGTCGAAGGCGCGCGCGGCGCGGATGAAGATCACGCGGTAGCCCGCCAGCACGACGCGCATCGGAATCAGGAAGTCGTCGAGCAGGGTGTGCGGTTCGAGCGGCTCGTACAAGCGGCGGCGCACGGCGTAGATCGACCCCGTGGCCCCCACCACCGAGCCCACCGCGCTCTCGCTGCGGCGAATGAGCTTCTCGTAGCGCCAGTACAGCCCGACGCCGTCGTGGACTTCACCCGTGTCTTCGCCCGAGAGCAGGATCAGTTCGCCGCTCACCGCGCCCACCGATTCGTCGTGGAACACGCTCACCAGCTCCGCCACCGCGTTGGGGCTGAAGCGCTGGCGCGCGTCCGCGAACACCACGATCGAGTGCGACGCGCTGGCGACGCCGATGTTGAGCGCGGCCGCCTTCCCCACCGACGACGAGCATTCGATCACGTTGACGCCGTGGTTCGCGAACTGGCGCGCGAGCTCGGCCGTGCGGTCGCCGGACCCGTCGGACACGACGACGATCTCGAGCAGCGCGCGCGGGTACTCCTGCGCGAGCAGGTTTTCGATGCGCGCGGAAATGTTGGCCTCTTCGTTGCGCGCCGCGATGACCACGCTCACCGGAACCTGGCGGTAGCGCTTCTCGATGCGGCGCGGAAACAGGCGCGCCCAAATCACGATCACCGCCGGGTACACGAAGTACGCGTACGCGATCACCGCCACGGAAATGTAGAACACGATCTTCATAGTCTAGGCTTCACGATACCCGCGCAAACGCGCGTAGGCCGCTTCTCCGAGCGCGCGCCGCACCACGCCGACCGCGCCCGCGCGCGCGTAACCCGAGAGCAACCGCGCGCGCGCGCCCGCCACCACGTCTTCGAAGCGCGCGTGCGACGTCGACGCCACCACCGGGATGCGCCGGTAGGCGAACGTCGCCGTCGCGGAGTCGTTGAAACCGAACGACGACGTCGACACCGCGCGGTACGACAACCGCCGGAGCGTCGCTTCGGTGCGCTTCGACCAGCGGCCGCCGGGCGGCGCGAAGTGGTCGACCGCCGCGCCCACGATCGCCGCGAGCGCGTCGCGCGAGCGCGCGAGCTCGTCTTCCTCCTCGCGCGCCGAGAGCGTGGTCAAGAAACGGTGCGTCATCGCGTGCGACCCAATGTGCATGCCGGCCTCCTGCATCGCCTTGAGCATCGTCGGCTCCAGCCCGCCGCGCGCCCCCACGCGGTTCCCGCACACGAAGAAGGTGGCGGAGAAGCCGCGCCCGGCGAGTGCCGGCAGCGCGTGCACGAAGTCGCTCTCGTTGCCGTCGTCGAAGGTCACCGCGACCCATTCGCGCGGCACCGACGTCCCGGCGGCGAGGGCGTCGTGCACCCGGCCCATCGATACCGCCGTCTTTCCGAGCGCCGCGATGCGGTCGAGCTGGCGCTCGAACTCGGCGAGCGACACCGCCCAGGGCCGCTCGACTGGATCCGCGACGGGCGCCCGCGACGACTCGATTCGGTGGTACATCAAGACCGGAAAGTGGCTCATGGGTCGCAAGCGTAGCCCGCGCGGTCGGGCGCGTCCACGGTCCTAACCTGCTCCAAGCAACTCCGATACCACCAACGCCCGCGCTTTTCGGGAACTCGCGGAGGCGCGAGTCGTTTCAGCGCATGTGCTATACTGGAGCCTCGTTGTACCCCCAACACGTCCCGGGTTAGCGCCCGCCAACTGGGAGAATTTCACAAGCAACATGGGAAACTTCGCTACCGTGCGCGTCGCCGCGCTGACCTTGACCCTCTTCGCGCCGGTGGCAGCCGCCGCAGCCACCCAACTCCCGCCGAAGCTCGGCTACACCTTCTACCTGCGCGGCGAACGCGCGGGGCACGCGAACGTCCGTATCGCCGAGAAGAATGGGACTATCACCATCGAGTCCACGTTCGACGTCGGGACCGGCGCGTCGAAGATCGCGCTAACGACCCACACCGAGGCGGACGCCCACACGTATGCGTTGCGGTCGTTCTCCTACAAAGGAACCAAGGGCGGCACGCCGGTGGCAGCCAGCGTCACGGTCCTCGGAGACTCCGTATACGGCTCGACCACCGCGGGTTCCACCGTCGTTCGTCAGGGCCGGCGCGTGACGCCGAAGCCGGTCCTGGTGTGGGAGGACTGGACCATGGATCTCGAGATCCTGCTCGGGCTCCAGCAGTCCCGCGAATTCCAGAACCCGCTCAAGCGGGGGGTGGTGCTCGCGGCGTCGTACTCGTCGGCCCTCGCGACCATCGGCTTCACCGGCGAGGTGTCGGTGGAGTCGGCGACTCAGTCGTTGATTGCCCGCAAGCTCGTGGTGGCGATCGAAGGCGGGCAGCCGTTCGAAAGCCTGATCGACCCCAAGCGGTGGGTCCCGGTCTACCTCCGGTTCCCCGGAGTCGGGGCCGAGATCTTCCTGGACGATTTTTATGGGGATAACCCCGTCTCGAAGTACCCGGCGCCCAACGGCGCGTCGTCGGGGCGCTGATTACCGCCCCCAAGCCCTTGGGGTTACCTTTTTGACCTCTTCCGACCCCTCAAGATAGGGCACCTAACTCAAGGCTGGATAGTATTTTGTGCCGTACGGACGCCTCAAATGGGGCCTCCACGATTGACATTTGCTTTGACACGAGGGCTTGGAGCCGATAGCCTTATTGGGTCGATGGAACTACTATCGATTGGGGCCCGCGGTCAAACGGCGGGCCGCTGTTTTAAGCGGCCCAACCGACCCAGGGCCGGTCGATGAGGAGGACCGGACACCAACGATGAGAAAGCGAACTGCACTGTCGAGCATCGCATGGCGCCTCCGCACGGGGGCGTTCGGGTTCTATGTCGAAGGGGGGCGTCGCCTGTTGGGCGCCGTCGACCGGTCGGCCAGACCCGCGCGCAGCTTCCGTCCCAAGGGTAAGGCGGCGGTCGGTGGCGGGCTATTGCTCGTCATGCTGCCGGCCGCGCTCCTGATTTCGGACGGGTCGCGATCGCTCCGGCTCACCCAGGAGCTGACCGACGGCCGCCCCGCGGACGAAGTCGCGTCGCTGCGCGAGCCGCTCGAGCGCTACTACCGCCTCCGCGAGGAAGGCCGACTGCCGGACCGCGAGGTCGCGGTCACGGTGAGCGTGAGCGCGTATACGAGCCGCCTCTGCGAGACCGACGACACCCCGTTCATCACGGCGGCCAACACGTCGACGCGTCCGGGCGTGCTCGCCTTGTCGCGCGACCTCTTGAAGCGCTATACGCCGGGCGCTCCCTTCGACTTCGGCGACGTGGTCCACATCAACGGGCTCGGCGACTTCGTGGTCGAAGACGCCATGGCCAGCCGCTGGCAGCGCCGCGCCGACATCTGGTTCGAGTCGGTCGACAACGCCCGCGTCTTCGGCCGCCGCTCGGCGGTCATGACCGGCCCGTACGGCCTCGCCAACGGGCAGAAGCTCAAGCGCTCGATCGACGTCGCCTCCGCGAAGCCCGGCGCCTCCAAGTGAACGTCGCCGTGATCGGCGCTTCTCGCGACCGCGAGAAGTTCGGTAACAAGGCCGTGCGCGCGTACAGCGCGCACGGCCATCGCGTTTTTCCGATCAACCTGCACGAGAAGGAGATCGAAGGACTGCGCGCGTTTCGCTCCGTGCTGGACGTACCGGAGAAGCTCGACGTCGTGCTGGTGTACGTCCCGCCGGCGACGACGCTGCGCCTGCTCCCCGAGATCGCGAAGGCATCGCCGACGCAGCTCTTCTTGAACCCCGGCAGCGAAGACGACGCCGTCGTCGCGCGCGCCGAGGCGCTGGGGCTGCGACCGCTCCTCGCCTGCTCGATCGTCGCCATCGGCGACTCCCCGTCGAACTACCGCTAGCCAACACCCACTTGCGCGATAACGGCGCCTCCCGGTATAGTGCACGCATCCGGACGGGCGCGGCTCGCAAGCGCTGTCGCGCCACCTGTCGCACTCCCACCGCAAGGCCAACCGACGAGTTTCGCGATGCTTGAGGCGTCGCCGGGCGCTCGGCCTTTCGGCCGCCCGCAATAGAAGGAGTTTCGTCGCGTGAAAGAGTTCGACGTCGCCATCATCGGCAGCGGACCCGGCGGCTACGTGGCCGCGATCCGCGCCGGTATCAACGGACTCTCGACCGCGTTGGTCGAGAAGGATCCTTTCTTGGGCGGGACGTGCCTGCACCGCGGGTGCATCCCCACCAAGGCGCTCCTCCACACCGCCGAGCTGCTCGACGAGATCAAGCACGCCCACGACCTCGGCATCCGCGTCGACGCCCCCACCCTCGACATCGCGCAAGTGCACGCGCGCAAGCAAGCGGTGGTCGACAAGCTCGCGAAGGGCGTCGCGTTCTTGTGCAAGAAGCGCAAGGTCGAGGTGTTCACGGGGCTCGGGAGCTTCGTCGACGCGCACACCATTCGCGTCGCGGGACCGTCCGACACGACGTTTCGCGCGCGCAACGTCGTCATCGCGACCGGGTCGACGCCGTCCAGCCTTCCGCACTTGAAGCCCGACGGCAAGTCGATCATCGACAGCGACACCATCTTGAAGCCGGGCACGGTGCCGAAGAGCCTCGCCGTGATCGGATCGGGCGCGGTGGGGACCGAATTCGCCTCCGTGTTCCAGTCCTTCGGCTCGCAGGTGCACTTGATCGAACTGTTGCCGCGCCTGCTCCCCATCGAAGACGACGAGTGCTCACAGCAGCTGGAACGCGCGCTGAAAGCGCGCGGAATTCAGTGCTACACCAGCACCGAAGTGACGGAAGCAAAAGCGGGCGCGAACGGCGTCGCGCTCGCGCTCAAGAAAGACGGCAAGACGTCGACGCTCGAAGTCGAGCGCGTGCTGGTCGCGATCGGGCGCCGTCCCGTGCTGGAAGGCCTGGGCCACGACAAGATCGGCGTCGCCATGAACGGGCGCTTCGTCGCGGTCGACGAGTACATGCGCACCAACGTGCCCGGCGTGTACGCGATCGGCGACGTCGTCGCCACGCCCGCGCTCGCGCACGTCGCGTCGCACGAAGGCATCCTCGCCGTCGACCACGTTGCCGGCAAGCACGTGCACCCGATCGATTACACCGCGGTGCCCAACTGCACGTATTCGCACCCGGAAGTCGCGAGCGTCGGCCTGACCGAGCGCGCCGCGCGCGAGAAGGGCTTCGACATCCGCGTCGGCAAGTTCCCCTTCGCCGGCGTCAGCAAGGCCGCGATCCTGGGCGACACCACCGGGTTCATCAAGATCGTCGCCGACAAACGCTACGACGAAGTGCTCGGTGTGCACATCATCGGGCCGCGCGCCACCGAGATGATCGCGGAAGCGGTACTCGGCAAGCACCTCGAGACCACGGTCGAAGCGATCTCGCACACCGTCCACGCGCACCCCACGCTCGCCGAGGGGATGATGGAGGCCGCGCACGCCGTCTATGGTGAAACCATCCACATCTGATTACACCATCGCGGTGCCGGAAGGACTCGAGCTCGACCGCACGGCGAGACTCGAGCTCTATTACTTCATGGCGCTCAACCGCAAACTCGAAGAGCGCCTGGGGATGCTGTACCGGCAGAACAAGGTCGTGGGCGGGCTGTACTCGAGCCTCGGCCAGGAGGCGTGCTCGGTCGGGAGCGCGTATGCGCTAGGTCGCGGCGATTTCCTGGCGCCCATGATTCGCAACTTGGGATCGCTCTTGGTGCGCGGCGTGCGCCCCACCGACGTGATGGCGCAGTACTGCGCGCGCGCGATCGGCCCCACGCGCGGCAAAGACCTCAACGTCCACTTCGGTTGGGTCGAGCGCGGACTGATAGCGCCGATCAGCGTCGTGGGCGCGCTCATCCCGGTCATGGCCGGTATCGCGCTCGAGATGAAGATGCACGACAAGAAGAACGTCGTGCTGACGTACATCGGCGACGGCGGCATGAGCACGACCGACTTCCACGAAGGCATGAACTTCGCGGGCGTACACAAGCTGCCCATGATTCTCGTGGTCGAGAACAACCAGTGGGCGTACTCGACGCACGTGTCGAAGCAAGCCAACGTCGCCGACCTCGCGGTGCGCGCGCCGGGTTACGGCTGTCACGGCGAGGTCGTCGACGGCAACAACGTGCTGGCGATGCTCGACGCCACGCGGCGCGCGCGCGCGCGCTGCGTCGCCGGCGACGGACCCGTCATGCTGGAAGCGAAGACCTTCCGCCGCAAGGGTCACGCCGAGCACGACGACGCCGGCTACGTGCCGCCCGAGCAACGCGCCGAGTGGGAGAAGAAAGACCCCATCGACGCGTACCGGCGTTTTCTCGTCGAGCGGCGCGTGGTCGATTCGGCGCAGGAGATCGACGAGATCGACGCCAAGATAGTTGCTATACTGGAGGCCGCCGCGGACGAAGCCCTCTCCGCGCCGTTTCCCGACCCATCCATCGCCCGGGAGAATGTCTATGGTTGATCGAACGACGACGTCGACGAAGAAGGCGCGCTACGCCCACGTCCCCAGCGACGAGGTCAAGATCCGCATGCTCCACTTCATGAAGCTGGTGCGCGAGATCGAGGACCGCATCGAGCGCAAGCTTTATCGCCAGGGGCGCATCGTGGGCGGCGTCTACGTCGGTCGCGGGCAGGAAGCGATCTCGGTCGGCACCGCCATCCACATGGACAAAGACGACGTGGTGGCGCCGTCGCACCGCGACATGGGCGTGTTCCTGATGCGCGGCATCACGCCGCGCCGCATCATCGCGCAATACATGGGGCGCCGCACCGGACTCACGCGCGGACGCGACGGCAACATGCACATGGGCGACATGAACTACAACGTGATTGCGTTCGTGAGCCACCTCGGCGACAACGTGCCGGTGGCGGCGGGGGTGGCGCTCGCGTTCAAGCAGCGCGGACAGAAGCAAGTGGCGCTGTGCTACAACGGCGAAGGCGCCACGTCGCGCGGCGACTGGCACGAAGGCATCAACTTCGCGTCCATCCACAAACTGCCGGTGGTCTACTTCATCAATAACAACGCCTACGCGTACTCGACCCCGATGGAATTGCAGATGGCGATCAAGGACGTCGCCCTGCGCGCGCCCGGCTACGGCATCCCCGGCGAAGTGGTCGACGGCAACGATATCCTGGCCGTGTACGACTCCGCCAAGCGCGCCATCGATCTCGCGCGTTCCGGCGGCGGTCCGTCGATCGTCGAGTACAAGACCTTCCGCATGACGGGACACTCGGCGCACGACGACGCCGGCTACGTCCCGCCCGAATTGTTCGACGAATGGAAGCGCAAGGACCCGATTGGGCGCTTCGAACAAACGCTGCTCGAAGAAGGAGCGCTCACGCAGGCGCGCATCGACGAGATGCAGCGCGAGTGCGCGCTCATCGTCGACGACGCCGTCGACTGGGCCGAGCAGCAGCCGTATCCGGCGCCGGAAGAAGTCACCAAAGACGTCTACTACGAAGGATAAGCACACATGCCCGTGACCACGTATATCGATGCCATCAAGGATGGCATCTGGGAAGAAATGGAGAAGGACGAGCGCGTCTTCATCTTGGGCGAAGACGTCGGCATCTACGGCGGCGCCTTCAAGGTGACGAAGGGGATGCTCGATCGCTTCGGCCCCCAGCGCGTCATCGACACGCCCATCTCGGAGTCTGCCATCGTGGGCGCCGCCATCGGCGCGGCCTTGGTCGGCATGCGCCCCGTCGCCGAGATGCAATTCATCGACTTCATCTCGTGCGCGTTCGACCAGATTATCAATTTTGCGGCCAAGTGCCGCTATCGCTGGGGCGCGGGTGTTCCCATCGTGGTGCGCGGGCCGTCGGGCGGCGGCGTGCACGGCGGACCGTTCCACTCCCAGAACCCGGAAGCGTACTTTTTCAACGTGCCGGGATTGAAGATCGTGTGCCCGTCGACCGCGTACGACGCCAAGGGCTTGATCAAGGCCGCCATTCGCGACCCCGACCCGGTGCTCTACTTCGAGCACAAGTATCTCTATCGCCGCATCAAGGAAGACTTGCCGACGGAGGATTTCGTGGTGCCGATCGGAAAAGCGGCGTTGCGTCGCGAGGGCGAAGACCTCTCGATCATCACCTACGGTGCCATGGTGTACAAGGCGCTGGAGGCGGCGGAAGCGCTCGCGCAAGACGGCATCGACGTCGAAGTGCTGGACCTGCGTTCGATCCTGCCGCTCGACGAAGAGGCGATCCTCACCACCGCGAAGAAGACCAGCAAGGTGATCGTGCTGCACGAAGCGACGCTGACCGGCGGACCCGGCGGCGAAGTGGTCGCGCGCATCGCCGAGAAAGCATTCGAATACTTGGATGGTCCCATCGTCCGCATCGCTCCCCCCGACACGCCGGTGCCGTACAGCCCGCCGCTCGAGGAAGCGTTCCTCCCGCAGACGAAGGACATCGTCGCCAAAGCGAAGAAGCTCGCCGCCTACTAGGCGCGCCGATAGAAGGAAGGATTGAGAATGGCTACCGATGTGATCATGCCCCAGATGGGCGAGAGTATCGCCGAAGGGACGATCGTGAAGTGGTTGAAGAGTGTGGGCGAGAACGTCGACCGCGACGAGCCGCTGTTCGAGATCTCGACCGACAAGGTCGACGCGGAGATTCCGTCGCCGTCGGCGGGCGTGCTGCTCGAGATCTTGGTGCCGGAAGGCAAGACGGTGGAGATCAACACCGTGGTCGGACGCATTGGTGCCGCCAGCGAAGCGCCGGGCAAGTCGGCGCCGAAACCAGCCGCCGCACCGGCGGCGGCAACTCCCGCGGCCGCAGCACCTCCCAAGCCCGCTCCGGCTCCCATGCAGCCCCCCGCACCCGTAGCGGCGCCTTCGACACCGCCGTCTTTCGTTCGCAGCTCCCCCGTCGTGCAAAAGATTGCCGCCGAGCACGGCGTCGACGTCTCGCTGGTGGAAGGAACCGGCGAAGGCGGCCGCGTCACCAAGAAAGACATCATGGACTACATCTCTGCGTCCGCGTCGTCTCGACCGCCGGTCTCGCAGCCGATGGCACCGGCGCCGGCCGCACCCCCGCGCCCCGCGACACCCGCGCCTTCGGCGCCCCCGGCGGCGCCCAAGCCGGCCGTGTTCGCGTCGGGCCAGGACGAAGTGCGCGAGCCCATGAGCGTCATGCGCAAGAAGATCGCCGAGCACATGGTGATGAGCAAGCACACCTCGCCCCACGTGTACACGATCTTCGAAGTCGACATGAACGAAGTGGTCAAGCGCCGCGAGGCCATGAAGAAGGAGTTCGAAGGCGAAGGCGTGAAGCTCACCTTCCTGCCGTTCTTCATCGAAGCGTGCATTCGCGGCATCAAGGAATACCCGATCATCAACAGCAGCGTCGACGGCGACACCATCATCTATAAGAAGACGGTCAACGTCGGTATTGCGGTGGCGATTGCGAACGGCCTTATTGTTCCCGTGATCAAGCAGGCCGATCAGATGAATCTCTTGGGTCTCGCCAAGACCGCCGCCGACTTGGGCGAACGCGCGCGCACCAAGCGCCTGGTCCCCGACGACGTGCAGGGCGGCACCTTCACGATCACCAACGTGGGCGTGTTCGGCGGGACCTTCGGACTCCCGATCATCAATCAGCCGCAGGCCGCGATCATGGGGCTCGGCACGATCACGAAGCGTCCCGTCGTCATCGACGACGCCATCGCGATCCGTCCCATCGTCTACCTCTCGCTCTCGTACGACCACCGCATCGTCGACGGCGCCGACGCGGCGCGCTTCCTGACCGTGGTCAAGCGCGAGCTGGAGAAGCCGGCGGGGGCGTAAGGAGCACGCGATGGGTTCGTCCGCGCCGAGAGCCGTGTGTCGCGCGATCGACCTGGGAACGGTCGACTACGAGCGCGCGTTCGTGCTGCAGAAGGAGCACGTCGAGCGCCTCCAGCGCAACGAGGGCGACGACGTCCTTATCTTCGTCGAGCACCCGCACGTCCTCACGGTCGGACGTAACGCGAGCGGTCGCGCCATCCTGGCGGACCGCGTCGCCATCGAAGCGCGCGGCGCGCGCGTGGTCGCCACCGACCGCGGCGGCGACGTCACCTACCACGGCCCCGGGCAGCTGGTCGGCTACCCGATCGTGCGCCTCGAAGCGGGCCGCCGCGACATCCGCCGTTACGTCCACGACCTCGAGCAAGTCCTGATCGACACGCTCTCCGACTTCGACGTGGAGGCGCAGCGCCACCCCGTGCACCGCGGCGTGTGGGTGCGCGAGAAGAAGATCGCGTCGCTCGGGATTCGCATCTCGCGCTGGGTCACGTCGCACGGCTTCGCGCTCAACGTGTCGACCGACCTCTCGTACTTCGGGCTCATGAATCCGTGCGGCATCGAAGGCTGCACGATGACGTCGCTCGCATTGGAATGCGCCACACCGGTCGCGATGGGCGCGGTGCGCGAGCGCGCGAGCGCGCACTTCGGGCGCGTGTTCGCGCGCGAGATGCACGAGGAGACCGCCTTTGTCCACTGATCCCAAGCAGCGCCAAGAGCGGCCCGAATGGTTCAAGATTCGTCTCCGGACGAACGACGAGTACAAGCTCGTCAATCATCTGGTGTCGAGTCTGAATCTCCACACGGTGTGCCAGGAGGCGCGCTGCCCCAACATCTACGAGTGCTGGGGCCAGGGCACGGCCACCTTCATGATCCTGGGCGACGTGTGCACACGCCACTGCGGCTTCTGTTCGGTAATGAAGGGCACGCCGCGCGCGGTCGACCCGCTCGAGCCCGAGCACGTCGCGCAGGCGATCGAGAAGCTGCGCCTCAAGTACGCGGTGATCACGTCGGTCGATCGCGACGACCTCCCCGACGAAGGCGCCGGCCACTTCGCGCAGGTGATCGAAGCGATCCGCCGCCGCACGCCCGAGTGCATGGTCGAAGTGCTCATCCCCGACTTCAACGGCCGCCGCGAACTGCTCGACGTCGTGCTCGACGCGCGCCCCGTGTGCCTCGCGCACAACATCGAGACGGCGTCGCACCTGTACCGCCGCGTGCGCCCGGTCGCGGTGTACGAGAACACGCTCAAGATCCTCGAGAACTCGGTGCTATATAGAGAGCAGCACGGGGTCGATATAAAGGTGAAGTGCGGCATCATGGCGGGCCTCGGGGAAACCATGGAGCAATTGCTCGACACGCTGCGCGACATCGCGCTCACCGGGTGCGACATCCTCACCGTCGGGCAGTACCTTCCGCCCAAGAAGGCGGCCCTCCCGCTCGACCGCTACTACACGCTCGAGGAATTCGCGCACATCAAGAGCGAGGGGATGAAGATGGGCTTCAAGCACGTCGAGTCGGGCCCGCTCGTGCGCAGCTCCTACCACGCCAAGCAGCAGGTCGACACCCTGCAAGCGCCCGCGTGTAAGTAGGCCTCCCTCCCCTCGCATCCCGCGAATCCCTCACGCGCCCCCACGCGCCGCGATGCGCGCCCCTGCGCCCTTCCGCGCCCAAGGCACGCCCCTTGCAGCCTTGCTTCCGTTTCAACACCAAGCGAGGGATGCCATGGCTACTACGACGCGAGCGCTCACACTGCGCGGACTGAATTCGTTCGGCGACGTCGCCGCCGAGGACGACGCCGTCCTCGAGTACTTCCTTACCACCGACGCGGTCACGCGCATCAAGAACGGTGACGTTTTCCTGGTGCTCGGACGCAAGGGTTCGGGCAAGACCGCGCTCGTGCGCCACTTCGCCGAAGGCAACGGCAAGGGGCTCTCGCGCTCGCTGAACCTGGCCGGCTATCCGTGGGCGGTGCACGCCCAGCGCGTCGACCGCGGCTCCTCCGACGTCGAAGCCTACGTGTCGTCGTGGCGCTACCTGATCGCGGTGCAGATGTCCGCGCTCGCGTTGTCGCGCACCAAGGGTGCGACCGACGAGAGCGCCAAGGCGATCCGCCAGTTCCTGGCCGACAATTACGGCGAGAAGCTCGACCTCGACGAAGTGATGCGCCCCTCCAAGCTCAAGCTCTCCAGCATGTCGTTCGAGCCGACCGTGTTCGGGTGCAAGCTCGGCACCATCGCGCTCGACCGCAACGCCGGCGACATGAAGCTCGGCGCCGAGCTCAACGCGCTCTCCGACATGCTGCTGGGCGCCACCGTCAAACTCGCCCGCAAGATGGGCGTGCCTTCGCTCATGCTCCACTTCGACGAGCTCGACCAAGGGATATCGACCCTTACCGAAGAGCGCGCGCGCATGCTGTCGGGCCTGGTGCTGGCCGTGCGCGCGGTGCGCCAGTCCTTCCGCGAAGGCGGCGTGCCGCTCAAGCCCGTGATCTACCTGCGCACCGACCTGTGGGACAAGCTCTCGTTCTCGGACAAGAACAAGATCACCGAGAAGATGTCGCTGCGCCTCGAGTGGGACAGCGATTCGCTGCTCGAATTGGTGACGACGCGCTTGCGCGCCAAGCTGGGCGGCGACGCGCGCTGGGAGACCATCACCCAGAACGAACAATTGAAGGCGTCGAACAACAAGTGGAACTTCATCCTGTCGCGCACGTTCCTGCGTCCGCGCGACGTCATCAAGTTCATGAACTCGGCGCTTATTCAGGCCAAGAAACGCCCCGAGGACCCCTTGGTCCTCACCAACCCCGACGTCGTGAACGCGCGCGAGCAGTACTCCAACTACCTCAAGTCGGAGCTCGACGACGAGATCATGGCGCACTGGCCGCACTGGGAGGAAGCCCTGCAAGCGTGCTCGGGCATTTCCACCATGACGTTCCAGCGCGACGAGTTCGCGAAGCAGTACGAAGAGCGCCGCTCGGGCAACAACGCGCTCGGCGCCGACGAAGCGCTCGAGATGCTGTATCGTTTCTCCGTCATCGGGTACGAGCGCAGGAGCGGCTACGGCGGCAGCTCGTGGGCCTTCCAATACACCAACCCGGAAGCGGGCTGGGACAGCCGCGCCACGCGCTTCAAGGTTCACCTGGGCCTGAAGGAATTCGCGAAGCTCCGCGAGGACTAGCGCGGCGCGCGGCGCGCGAGCGGCGCGAGGAACGGATTCCAGCGGCGCTCGGCACCGATGGTGGTTTCCGGCCCGTGCCCGCAGTAGACGATGGTGTCGTCCGCCATGGGCAGGAATCTCTCCAGCGTTTTCATCATGACGTCGTGGTCGCCCCCCGGCAAGTCGGTGCGACCGATGCTCCCCTGAAACAACACGTCCCCCACGATCGCGCGCGGCGGAGTTTCGTCGCGAAACACGACGATGATATGGCCCGGCGTGTGGCCGGGCATCAGCATCACCTCGCCGCGCAGCTTCCCGACGTTGACCACGTCGCCCTCGGCGAGCCAGCGGTGAATGGGGACGACGCGCGGCGGGTTCAAGCCGAACATCAAGGCTTGCTCGACCACGTGCTCGTACATTTCGGCTTCGTCGGCGTGCATGAACGCGGGGACGCCGAGCGCGTCGACCACGCCGGCGAGACCGGCCACGTGGTCGAGGTGCGCGTGGGTGTTGACGACCGCTTTGACGGCGACGCCCATGCGGCGCACGAGGTCGAGGATGCGCGGCGCGTCGTCGCCCGCGTCGAACACGACGGCGTCGTTGGTCTCGGTGCACGCGACCACGTGGCAGTTGCTCTGGAACGGCCCCACCACCAGCGATTCGACGCGGAACATGCGGCGATGGTAACACGGCGTGTTATAGTGCCGCCATGGCCGACGTCCTCAAGAACAACTTCCAGTGGTCGGTGTCGCGCAACCGCACGTTTCGCGAGTGCGCGCGCCAGTATTGGTTCAACCACTACGGCTTCTGGGGCGGCTGGGAATTCGGCGTCGACGAACGCACGCGCGAGATCTACGTGCTCAAGCAGCTCAAGTCGCGCGCCACGTGGGTGGGCGAAGTCGTCCACGACTGCATCAAGCACTCGATCGAGAATCTCTCGCGCGGCATTCCGGTGCTCCCGGTCGAAGAAATCCTCAAGATCACGCGCGCGCGCATGCGCAACGACTACCGCGTCTCGCGCGACGGGCGCTATCGCGACGACCCCAAGTACGCGTGCGGTTTCTTCGAGCACGAGTACCGCGTCCCGGTGACCCCGGAGGAGTGGCGCGACGCCGCCGACACCGTCGACCGCTGCCTGGTGACCTTCTACGCCTCGCCGGTGTGGGAGCAGCTCACGCGCACGCGCCCGGGCGACTTCCTAGAGATCGAACGCTTCTCCTACTTCACGCTCGACGGCACCCAGGTCACGGTCAAGCTCGACTGCGCAACGCGCGAGACCGACCACGTGGTGGTGTGGGACTGGAAGACGGGGCGCCGCGAAGGCGCCGACGCGCCGCTCCAGCTCGCGTGCTACGCCTTCTATATCCACCAGGCCTACGGGATTCCCATCCACCGCGTGAAGATGCGGCGCTTCGAGCTCGCCGGCGGGACCGTGCACGAGCGCGAGATCGCGGAGCGGGAGATGACCGAGATCCTCACCTATGTGCGGGGGAGCATCGCCGACATGCAGGCATTACTGGACGACCCGTCGCGTAATCTGGCGCGCGAAGAACGCTTCCCGAAGGTGGAGCGGCGCGAGGTTTGCATGCGCTGCAATTTTCTGAAGGTGTGCGAGCCGCGCCTCGATCGCGGCGGAGCGGTGCCTCGCGAATAGCAGGAACGCGCTCCCAGCGGGCCAAGTGGTCCTTGTACCCGCCCTGCTTCTATAGTATAAGTGCCTTAGCACTGGTGACTGAAGGAGCCAATTATGATCGAGTACATCCCCGGCCTGGAGAAGGTCCCGGCCGCCGAGTCTTCCGTTAGTTATATCGACGGCGAGAAGGGCATTCTCGAATACCGAGGCATTCGGATCGAGGATCTCGCCGCGCACAGCACGTTCGAAGAGACCGCGTACCTCCTGCTCAACGGCAAGCTGCCGACCGAGCAGGAGCTCTCGGAGTTCTCGCAGCGGGTGGCGCGCGCGCGCACGCTGCCGAAGGACCTGCAGACGGTCGTCAAGGCGGTGCCGAAGTCCGCGCACCCGATGGCGGCGTTGCAGACCTGCGTCGCCGCGGTCGGCATGACGAGCGCGCACCAGAACATCTACGACGAAAAGGCGCGCGAGGCGTCGGCCGTCGACTTCATCGGCAAGTTCCCGTCGCTGGTGACGGCGATCCACCGCGTGCGCACGGGCCAGGAAATCATCGCGCCCGACCCGTCGCTCCCCATCGCGGCCGACTTCCTGCACATGTTGACGGGCGACAAGCCCGACATGCACAAGGCGCGCGCGATGGACATCTGCTTGATTCTGCACGCGGACCACACCATGAATGCGTCGACGTTCACGGCGCGCGTCACCGCGTCGACCGAGTGCCAGCCCGCGGCCGCGATCTCGGCGGCGGTGGGAAGTCTCTCGGGCCCGCTCCACGGCGGCGCCAACGAAGCGGTGCTGTGGATGCTGGAAGAGATCGGCAAGAAGGAGCGCGTCGCGCCCTGGTTCGAGGCCAAGATGGCCAAGAAGGAAAAGGTCATGGGCATGGGGCACCGGGTTTACAAGACCAAGGACCCGCGCGCGACCATCCTGCAGGGCATGGTGCGCGAGCTATCGGTGAAGTTCGGAAGCTCGCCGCTCTACGACATCGCCGTCGAACTGGAGACGATCGCCATCGACAAGCTGGGGCCGCGCGGTATCTATCCCAACGTCGACTTCTACGCCGGCATCGTCTACAACCGCCTCGGCATTCCGACCGACATCTTCACCCCCATCTTCGCGGTGTCGCGCATCGCGGGCTGGGCGGCGCACTGGATGGAGCAGATGCGTCACAACCGACTGTTCCGTCCCACCATGGTGTACCAGGGCGACCACAACGTCCCCTACATCCCGATGACGGAGAGAACCGCAGGCGTCAAGGCGTAGCCGCTCCCACGGTCGCAAAGAAAAAGCCGCTCGGAGAAATTCCGGGCGGCTTTTTCGTTTCCAATGACCGCTAGCGATCAGTAGTCGTCGTCGTCCCCGTCGTCGTCGTCTTCTTCTTCCGCGTCGTCGTCTTCTTCGTAATCGTCATCATCGTCGTCGTCGTCATCGTCGCCCGACGACCCACCGGCTCCAAAGTCCCTCATGCACTCGTCCGAGCAGAAGACTTCGTCGTCGACATAGAGCCCGTCGTCTCCCACTTTCTCGCCACAGTATGCGCAACGTTCCATTCGGCTACGTCCTCTCCTGGTGATGGGCCCATCCCTCCGGGTCCGCAGGGGTCGTGGCGCGGGCCACCGGACGGGACGGCTTTGCTTTTTAAGGATGCCGGAGAGCGGTGTCAACAGGAAAACATGGCGACGCCGGATTGAGGCGTCAGGACGCCGCAAATTGCCCCCACGGAGTCCCCCGCCGCGCGCCGGGGCGAACCACGCCGACGCCCCTTGTAACGCGGGGGAAATGGCCCAGGGCAGACGCGCGATAGCGCGTCCCAAACGATCGCTCCGCCCCCAGGTCGACCGAACCACTCTCGTTGAAGTCCCTGTCTTCACGGTGGATACGCGGGCGCTTCGAAACATCGGTTTCGCGGCCTGGCGGCCGCGTTTGTGGTGGTATGCCCGTTGCAATTCGGACCCCCGGCTCAATCGACCGAACCGGTTCCAGGTCGTTAACTGGAAGGCTTCCATGGCCCCCTCGACACGTTCCCTCCTCAATCCGTCGATCGCGGAAGAAGGCATCGTCGTCACGCGACCCGTGACCGGCGAGCAGGCGGAGATTCTCTCCCCCGACGCGGTGCGCTTCGTCGCCGATTTGGCGCGGCGATTCACCGCGCGCCGCAACGAATTGTTGAAGCTGCGAGCGATTCGCCAGATGGAAATCGATCGCGGCCACTTCCCCGATTTTCTTCCCGAGACGCTCGCGGTGCGCGAAGGCAACTGGAAGGTCGCGCCCATTCCCAAGGACCTGACCGACCGGCGCGTCGAAATCACCGGCCCCGTCGACCGCAAGATGGTGATCAACGCGCTCAACTCGGGTGCGTCGACCTACATGGCCGACTTCGAGGATTCGAATTCGCCCACCTGGGACAACTGCGTCGCGGGTCAGGTCAACTTGCGCGACGCCGTGCGTCGCTCCATCGAGTTCACGAGCCCCGAGGGCAAGATCTATCGCCTCAACGACAAGACGGCGACGTTGCTCGTGCGCCCGCGCGGCTGGCACCTGGACGAGCGCCACTTCCGCGTCGACGGTGTTCCCGTTCCCGCGGGGCTGTTCGACTTCGGATTGTTCTTCTTTCACAACGCGGAAGAATTGATCGAGCGCGGCAGCGGCCCCTACTTCTATCTCCCCAAGATGGAGAGCCACCTCGAAGCGCGCCTGTGGAACGACGTGTTCCTGCGCGCGCAGGATTCGCTGGGCATTCCGCGCGGCACCATTCGCGCCACCGTTCTGATCGAGACCATTCTCGCGTCGTTCGAGATGGACGAAATCCTCTACGAGCTGCGCGACCACTCGGCGGGCCTAAACTGCGGCCGCTGGGACTACATCTTTTCGTTCATCAAGCGGTTCCGTGGTCACCGCGCCTTCGTCCTCCCCGACCGCGCGTCGGTGACCATGGACCGCCATTTCTTGAAGTCGTACGTCGACCTCTTGGTGAAGACGTGCCACCGCCGCGGCATCCACGCCATGGGCGGCATGGCCGCGCAGATTCCCATCAAGAACGACCCGCTCGCCAACGACGCCGCGCTCGAGCGCGTGCGCGCCGACAAGCTGCGCGAAGTGCGCGCGGGCCACGACGGCACCTGGGTCGCGCACCCGGCGCTGGTGGCGATTGCGCGCGAGATCTTCGACGCGCACATGAAGACGCCGCACCAGATCCGCATCACGCGCGACGAGGTCGCCGTGACCGCGCAGGACTTGCTCACGGTGCCGGCGGGCGATATCACCGAGAAGGGGCTTCGCACCAATATCAATGTTGGCGTGCTCTATCTGGAATCGTGGCTGCGCGGCGCGGGGTGCGTGCCCCTCTACAACCTGATGGAAGACGCCGCCACCGCGGAGATTTCGCGCGCGCAGGTGTGGCAGTGGATCCGCCACGGCGCCGTCATGGGCGACGGGCGCACCGTCACGCGCGACCTGGTGCAGGCCGTGCTGAAGCAGGAAATGGATGCGATCAAAGAGGCCGTGGGTGAGAAAGCTTTCGCAGCGGGACGCTACGAGACCGCGTCCAAGTTGTTCGCCGAGATGATGACGCACGAAGACTTCGTCGAGTTCATGCCGTCGTTTGCCTACGACTTCCTGGACTGACCGATGAGCTCCTAAATCCCGAATCGACGTGCACCGCGCCCACCAAGGAGGACACCCAATGACCAGGCGCACGTTCATCGACAAGACGACGACCGCGTGGCGGACTTCGCCGCGCTGGCAGGGCATCGAGCGCCCCTACAGCGCGGAGGACGTGTATCGCCTGCGCGGCTCGTTTGCCATTGAATACACGATCGCCAAGTTGGGCGCGGCCCGCCTGTGGGAGCTCCTGCACTCGGAAGACTACGTTCACTCTCTTTCCGCGGTGACCGGCAACCAGGCCATCCAGCACGTGCGCGCGGGCTTGAAGGCCATCTACGTGAGCGGCTGGCAGACCGCGGCCGACGCCAACACCGCCTCCGCGGTGTACCCGGACCTGTCGCTGTATCCGTGCGACAGCGTCCCCGAGTTGATCGAGCGCATCAACAACGCGCTGCTCCGCGCCGACCAGATCCACCACTACAAGGAGGGCAAGCAGAACGGCAACGGTGCCTACTGGCTCGCCCCCATCGTGGCCGACGCGGAAGCCGGATTCGGCGGCGTCCTGCACGCCTACGAGATTATGCAGCATATGATTCGTGCAGGCGCCGCCGGAGTTCACTTCGAGGACCAGCTCGCGTCGGTGAAGAAATGCGGGCACTTGGGCGGCAAGGTGATCGTGCCGACGCAGGAGTTCATCACCAAGCTGGTGAGCGCGCGTCTCGCGGCCGACGTGATGGGCGTCGACACCCTTCTCGTCGCACGCACCGACGCCGGCAGCGCGGGTCTGTTGACCAGCGACGTCGACCCGTACGACCACGAGTTCCTGCTCGGCGAGCGTACCCACGAGGGCTTCTACCGCGTGAAGGCGGGGCTCGAGCAGGCCATCGCGCGCGGGCTCGCGTACGCGCCGTACGCCGACCTCTTGTGGTTCGAGACCTCGCACCCGGACCTCGACGAAGCGCAAGCGTTCGCCGACGCCATCCACGAGCGCTTCCCGGGCAAAATGCTCGCGTACAACTGCTCGCCGTCGTTCAACTGGAAGGCGAACCTGGACGAGCGCACCATCGCGAACTTCCAGCGCATGCTGGGCGAGATGGGCTACAAGTACCAGTTCGTGACGCTGTCGGGCTTCCACTCGCTCAACTACGCGATGTTCCAACTCGCGCAGGGCTACCGCGACCGCGGCATGGCGGCGTACTCGGAGCTGCAGCAGGCGGAGTTCGCGGGCGAGAAGGCGGGCTACGAAGCGGTCCGCCACCAGGAGTTCGCGGGCACGGGATACTTCGACGCGATCAACGAGATCGCGAGCGGCGGGCTCACGTCGACGCTCGGCATGGCCGGGTCGACGGAGGAGCAGCAGTTCTAGTCTGCCAGAGAGCGGGGTCGGGCGACGGGCTTTGCCTCCTTCGACGTCGTCCGGCCCCGCGGCGTTCTTTCTCTTATCGTTCGTCCGCGGTGTTGCCGTAGATCGCCGGCAGCGGGACGTTCTTCAAGCGCAAGTACACTGTCATTTGTCCGCGGTGGTGAATCATGTGGTTCATCACAAACGAGCGCAGCACCGCGACGCGCGGGAGCTTGAACACTTCCATGCCGCGGTTGCGCAGCGTCCACTGCGCCTTCATTTGCTCGTCGCTCGCGTCCGCGATCGCGCCGACGGCTTCGGTGACGTGGGTGTCGAACGTCTCCAGCATGCTCTTGCGCGTGTGAAACGCGGGCTTGGCGTCCTTCCTACCGCCCGGCGGGTCGAAGTCGAACTCGTCCTGCTTCATGGTGACGACGGCCCACGCGGGCAGCGTGCACAGGTGCATGGCGAGGTCGCCCAGCGAGTAGGACTTCGGGTGCGGCCGCCACTGCGCGTGTTCCTCGGGGACGCGCTCCAAGACCTTGCGGGTGTTCGCCATCTCGTGGTTGAACTCCGCCAGAATGGTTCTCGCGATCGGCATCGGCTTGCCTCCTTGCGCCCTTTCATACTACGAAACCATGGGTTCGTGCGAGATTTTTGGGGGTCGTCCCGCGCCGCGCGAGCGTGCTAGCATCGCGCGCATGGGAGTCCTCCACGAGTCGTTCGCGGCCGCGGTGCCCACGCTCCGCGCCGAGCGCGCCGAGGTGGCGGCGCGGCACGGCGAGCGCGCGATCTCGGAGGTCACCGTCGCGCAGGCGTTCGGCGGCATGCGCGACGTGCGCGCGCTCGTGTGCGACACCTCCGTGGTCGACCCCGACCGCGGCTTGATCATTCGCGGCGTGCCCGTCCTCCAACTCCTCGATCGCACGCCCGAGGACGTCTTCTTCCTGCTGCTGATCGGCCGGCTTCCATCGGCCGAAGAATCGCACGCCGTGCGCGACGAGATCGCGTCGCAGCCGCGCGTCCCCGAAGCGGTGTGGCACGCGGTGGAAGCGATGCCGCGCGATTCGCACCCCATGTCGATGCTCTCGTCGGCGCTCCTGGCGATGGAGCACGAGTCCGTGTTCGCGAAGCGCTTCGCCGACGGAATCGCGCGCGACGACTACTGGCGCCCCACCCTCGACGACGCGCTGCGCCTCTTGGGTTCGCTCCCCACCCTCGCGGGCGGCATCTATCACTTGCGTTACGGCAAGGGGCCGCGCCTCGCGCACGACCCCCTGTTCGACTGGGCCGGCGACTTCGGGCACATGCTCGGCGTGCGCGACCCCCTCTTCGTCCCCGCGTTTCGCCGCGCCGCCATTTTGCAGTCGGACCACGAAGGGGGCAACGTGTGCGCGTTCACCTGCCACGTGGTCGGCTCCGTGTTGTCGAACCCGTATCTCGCCGTGAGCGCGGGATTCAACGGACTCGCGGGCCCGCTGCACGGCCGCTCCGCGCAAGAAAGCACGCAGTGGGTGCGCGCCGCGGTCGCGCGCTACGCCGGCGTGCCGTCGCGCGCGCAGATCGAAGAGTACGCGTGGGAGACGTTGAACTCAGGGCGCGTCGTGCCGGGTCACGGGCACGCCGTCTTGCGCGGCGCCGACCCGCGCTTCACCGCCATGCTCGAGTTCGGGCGCGAGCACTTCCCAGGCGACGACGTTTTCGAGACCGTATCGCGCATGGCCGACGTCGTGCCGGCGATCTTGAAGAAGCACGGCAAGGCGAAGAATCCCTATCCCAACGTCGACTTCGGCATGGGCACCGTGTGGCACCACTTCGGCATCACCGAGCTCGACTACTACACCGTGCCGTTCGCGATCTCGCTCGCGATGGGGATGCTCGCGCAGCTCGTAATCAACCGCGCGCTCGCTTCGCCCATCGTGCGTCCGCGCAGCGTGACGACCCAGTGGATTTCCCAGGGAGGTAAAACATGAGCAACCACGTCTACAAGCAGATCATTCTCACCGGCACCTCGCCCACCAGCATCGAGGACGCCGTCTCGTCCGCGCTCGCGAAGGCGTCCGAAACCGTACGCAACCTGCGCTGGTTCGAAATCGTCGAGACGCGCGGCCACATCGAGAAGCAGAAGGTCTCGCACTGGCAGGTCACCATGAAGGTCGGCTTCACCCTCGACGACTAGTCCCCGTCGCCCGACAATTTCTCGCGAACCTACAATATCCGCGCCGCTGGTCCGTCTACACCCGTAGATGGAAGAGGCGGCGAACCCGGAGCGGACGGCAATCGAACAGGACCGGCGTATCTCGGACGTGGTCGCGCGCGAACAGTCGCGTCTGCGCGACTTCATTCGCCGGCGCGTCCGCGATCCCCGCGACGTGGAAGACATCGTGCAGGAGGTCTTCTACGAGCTCGTGGAGGCCAACCGCCTGCTGATGCCGATCGACCACATCACCGCGTGGCTGTTTCGCGTCGCGCGCAATCGCATCGCCGACCTCTTCCGCAAGAAACGTCCCCAGAACTTCAGCGACGCCGCGCCGACACATACCGGCGACGACGCCCTGGACTTCGAGAACATGCTCCCCGCCCTCGACGACGGCCCCGACGCCCTCTACGCGCGCGGCGTCCTCATCGAGGAGCTGGCACTCGCGCTCGACGAGCTGCCAAGGGAACAGCGCGACGTATTCGTCGCACACGAACTGGAAGGACGGAGTTTCAAGGAGATTTCGGAGGCAACCGGCGTCGGCGTGAATACCCTGCTCGCGCGCAAGCGTTACGCCGTGCACCACCTGCGCGAACGGTTGCAAGACCTATACGACGACTTCACGAAAGGATGAGAACCATGAGATTGATCCTCCTCGCCCCCGCGGCGATTCTCGCAGTCCTGTTGTTCGCCCTCTTGGGCGGCTGGATCGTGATGTGGCTGTGGAACTGGCTCACGCCCGGCCTGTTCGGCTGGCCCGTAATCACCTTCTGGCAGGCATTCGCGATGCTGGCGCTCGCCCGGATTCTCATCGGCAACCTCGGCATGCACAGCGGCGGCGGCCGTCACTCCAAGTTCCGCGGCAAGTTCGCCGACAAGATCGCCGACCGCGTCGCCGACCGCTTGGAAAAGATGACGCCCGAAGAGAAGGAACGCTTTCGTTCACGCCTGCGCGAGCGCGGCTTCGACCCGGGGGCGTAATGCTAAACGTCGACCGACTCGCCGACGCGAACCACCTTCGCGGCCAGTCCCTTCGACGTCACCTTGCGTACGAAATCCTCCGCGTCGGCTTTGATCGCAGCGAAGGTGTTGTAGTGCATCGGGAGATGCACCTTGGCGCGGATCATCTCGCAGGCGCGCACGGCGTCGTCGACGCCCATGGTGAAGTTGTCGCCGATGGGGAGCATGCAGGCGTCGAAGGGGCCGTTGAGTTCGGCGATGAGCTGCATGTCGAGAAACACGCCGGTGTCGCCGGTGTGATAGACACGCTTGCCGTCCATGTGCACGACGATGCCGGCCGGACTCCCGAGGGCTTCGCCGTTGGGGCCGGTGGAGCCGTGGTGCGCGATGACGAGCTTCGCGCGCCCGAAGGGAAAGTCGTGGCCGCCGCCGATGCTCATGCCGTGCGCCTTGCACCCGCGGTCCATGTAGTAGCCGGCGATCTCGAAGTTGGCGACGATGAGCGCGCCGGTTTTCTTGGCGATGGTCTCGGCGTCGCCCAGGTGGTCGCCGTGGCCGTGCGAAATGAGAATGGCGTCGACCTGCTTGAATTCCTGCGGGCGCACGTCCGCGAGCGGATTGCCGGTGATGAAGGGGTCGATCAGCAGGCGATGCTTCTCGCCCACGACCTCCCAGCACGAGTGCCCGTGGAAGACGAGCTTCACACGCGCGCCTATGCGTCCCCGGTGGTCGGGTCGATGATGGTCGCGACTTCGGCGATGCTGTTCACCGGGAATTCGCCGCGTTTGGCGTGCTCGCGAATCAGCTCCTCGTTGGGCGAGATGTAGACGCAGAACAGCTTGTCACCGGTGACATAGCTGTGCTGCCACTGGATTTGGTTCTGCAACGAGCCAATGACGCGGTTCGACTTGATCGCGATGGCCTTGAGGTCGCGTTCGGTGAGCTTGCCGGCTCCGGGAATGTTTCTTTCGATGACGTACTTCGGCATGGTTGATCTCCTTCTTAGAGTGGGCGTCGGGGAGAAGATACCAAACCGCCACCGCGCGTGACAACGGGCGCGACATGGCGCCCTTGCGCCGCGGCGTGAACGTGCTATCCTCCCCGCGAAACCACACGTGCCCCCGCCACTCCGTCGGAAAGGATTCCCCATGCCTACCATGAAGACATTCGCGGCCCTCGGCTGCGCGGTTGCGTTGTTGGGTGTCACGCTCGCGCGTGCGCAGGAGACGACGCCGTCCGGCACGACGGCGCCCGCCGGCTCTGCGCCCACGACCGCGGACCGCGTCGCCGCCATCAAGGCGTCGCTCGCGCAGAACAAGCAGAACTTGATGCAGTACACGTGGACCGAAACCCAGGTCGTCAATTTGAAGGGCGAAGACAAGTCGAACCAGCAGTTCACCTGTGCCTACGGGACCGACGGCAATCTCGTCAAGACGCCGGTGTCGGCGCCGGCCGAAGACAAGGGCAAGCCGGGACTGCGCGGCAAGATTGTCGACAAGAAGAAGGGCGAGATGAGCGACTACATGCAGAGCGCGGTGGCGCTGATCAAGACCTACATTCCGCCCGACCCGGCCAAGATCGAAGCCGCGAAGGCCGCGGGCAAAGTCTCCATGACGCCGCTCGCGGGCGGCAAGCAAGTGAGGATCGACGTCAAGGATTACGAAAAGCCCGGCGACGACCTCGGCATCGTCGTCGACATGGCGACGAATCAGATCGGCGCGCTCAGCGTCGCGAGTTATCTCACGGATGCGTCGGATGCGGTGACGCTCAACGTCACCATGGCGAATCTCCCCGACGGGACCGGATACGCCGCGTCGACGGTGCTCGACGGCGTGGCCAAGAAGATCAAGGTCACGACCACGAATGCGGGTTATACCAAGAAGGCGAATTGACGCCGGCGCGCGGGAGGGCGTGTTTGCGCGCCCTCCCGCCACGGGCCTTCTCGAAGTCTCACGCGCGGATATTCTTGTTCATCCGGAACAGATTTTCCGGATCCCACTTCGATTTGATGTCGACCAGGCGCTGGTAATTGGCGCCGTAGGCGGCTTGGATGCGGTCGCCGGCTTCTTCCTCGGTGAGGAAGTTGATATACGTGCCGCCAGTCGAGAAGCGCTTCATGTCGCGCCACGCGGCGCGCGCCCACTCGATGTTGGCAACGTCGTCCTCGGGCTTCTCCCACGAGGCCGGAATGTTGAACACGAACTCCGCGTCGCGATTCCCCACCGCCGAATGGTCGTTGCCGTGCTTCTTGATGGCCCCGCCGAGCGGGAAGAAGATCACGGCCGAGTGCGGCGACAGGATCTTCTTGGCGTGCGCGATGCCGGCGTCGAACAGCTCGGTCGACAGCTTCGGAACGTACTCCGACTTCCAGTAGTACCGTCGGCCTTTGGGTTGCGTAGCGTCGAGCAAGCTCTGCTGCGATACGTACGAGCGCTTCATGATGATATCGCCGACGGGTTTCCCGAACGCCTTCAGGGGCGCGAGGAACTTCTCCGCCTCGTCGACGCGCCCGCTGTGGCACGCGAAGATGGCGACGATGGGCTTGCCGTGCCACGCCTTGTCGATCCACGGCGCGGGCGGCGCGATGCGCAGCACGCCCACCAACGCCGCTTCGGGCGGCGAGGTCTCGTAGAGTTTCTTCATCATCGCGAGCACTTCGGGCGCCGACTCTTGCGGCCACGCGATGCCACCGCCCACGATCTCGGGGCCGACGTCGAACAAGTCGTATTCGATGTTGGTGACGACGCCGAAATTCCCGCCGCCGCCGCGCAAGCCCCAGAACAGGTCGGCGTTTTCTTTTTCGCTCGCGCGCACCATGCGTCCGTCGGCGGTGACGACGTTCATCGAGCGCACGTTGTCGCTGGTCCAACCGAAGCGCCGCGACAAATAGCCGAAACCGCCGCCGAGGGTGAGGCCGGCGGCGCCGGTCGCGGAAACGAAGCCGAGCACGGCGGCCTGGCCGTGGAGCTGCGTCTCGCGGTCGACGTCACCCAGGAGGCACCCCGGCTGCGCGTGCGCAACTCGCGCCTTGGGGTCGACCCACACGCCGCGCATGGCACCCAAGTCAATGGTGAGGCCGCCGTCGACGACGGCGAGGCCGGCGATGTTGTGCCCGCCGCTCTTGATCGAGAGCGCGACGCCGTGCTCGCGCGCGAACTTCACGCACGCGGCGATGTCGGACACGCCGACGCAGCGCGCGATGAGCGCGGGTTTGCGGTCGATCATCGCGTTCCAAATCGAGCGCGCGTCGTTATAGGCGGCGTCGGCGCCGGTGAGGAGGGTTCCGCGCAGCGAGGCGCGCAGAGCGTCGACGTGTTTGGGATCGATTTCGACGGAGTGTCCGTCGCGATGGGTCAGGGCGGTCATGGTCAACCTCTCATGCGGTAACGGTACCCCGGCACTCCCCGAATCCGACCCGCACGCCGTCTTTCTCGCCGTACGCGCGCAGGATCACGGTGTCGCCGTCTTCTAGGAACGATCGCGTTTCGTCGGTGGGGAGCGTGAAGGGCTCGCTCCCCCGCCAGGTTCGTTCGATCAAACACCCGCGCGATTCTTTTTCGCCGCCCGAGATGGTCCCGGTCGCGATCAAATCGCCGGGCTTCATATTACACCCGTTGGAGGTGTGGTGCGCCACCATCTGCGCGAGGGTCCAGTACATGTCGCGCAGGCTCCCGCGCGAGACGCGCACGGCTTCGAAGCCGTCGTCGCGCATGCGCGCGCTCTCGAGCCACGCTTCCACCGTGATGTCGAGTCCGCCGGAACGTTGGTCCTGCTCGTCGTGGAGGTACGGGAGCGGCGCGGGGTCGCCTTCGCCGCGCGCGAAGGCGGGCGCGCGAAACGGTGCCAGCGCATCCATGGTGACGACCCAGGGCGAAATGGTGGTGGCGAAGTTCTTGGCCAGGAACGGACCCAGCGGCTGGTAC
>CAZLLI010000014.1:0-44281 GCA_964560355.1 uncultured bacterium
TCGAGACCGAAGGACGTTACTTCGGAACCGTGCTCGTGTTCGAAGACGTCACCGAGCTCATCCAGTCCAAGAAGCTCTCGGCGTGGGTGGAAATGGCGCGCCAGATCGCGCACGAGATCAAGAATCCGCTCACGCCCATTCGCATCTCGACCCAATTCATGCGGCGCGCGTACGAGCAAAAGCCGGAGGACTTCGAGCGCGTGTTCAAGGAAGGCACCGAGACCATCATGCACCAGGTCGACGTGCTGAAACGCATCGCGAGCGAATTCTCGTCGTACGGGCGCATGCAGCAGCTCGACGTCAAGCCGCAAGCGGTCGACCCGCTCGTGCGCCGTATCGTCGAGCCGTACGAGCGCAACACCTCGGGCATTCGCGTCGTGTACGAGAACGGGGCGTCGAGCGCGCGCGTCATGGCGGACGCGGAAGCAGTACGAAAAATCTGCGCGAACCTGATCGAGAATGCGATGGAGGCGATGGGGCAAAGGGGCGGCGAACTGCACGTGCGCTGCGCGGAGACCACGAACGAAGGCGCGCCTGCGATTCGCGTGAGCTTCCGCGACACCGGGCCGGGAATCAACGAAGAGGCGTCGCGCCGCTTGTTCGAGCCGTACTTCTCGACCAAAACCACGGGGACGGGGTTGGGACTCGCGATTTGTCGCACGCTCTCGCGCGAAATGGGCGGCGATGTCACGGTGGAGAACGTCGACGGGGGAGTCGAAGCGGCGCTGGTCCTGCGCCGCGCGTAGACTACTACTTCGCCTTCTTCTTTTCTCCGCCCTTGGGCGGATCCTTGATGATGTCTTTGAACTTCGGGGGCGAATCGTTCTTGTCGGACGGCTTGCCCGCCGATCCCGACCTGCCCTTCATCTTGCCCGATCCGCCCGACGACGTCGGCTCGCCCGGATTCGTTAGCACAGGCACCACGTTCACCGATCCGCCCGGCGGCGCGGGAGCAACCGTGCTGACCGGGAGGGGCTGGGGCGCGAGCATTTGCAGCTGCTGGTAGTTGACCGGCTCCAGCGTGCGTCCCGCCAGCCGCTCCGCTTGTTTCAAATCGAGGGGAGCGCGTCTCACGGTCTTGTCCGAGATACCGGGCTTGAATTTCGGATCCTTGCGATGAGCGGCAAGGTGGGTCTCTTTGAACTTCGCGACCGGGATCGTGATCCACGGAGTGTCGTCGCCGTAGTCCCACGGATACGCGTAGTCGTGTTCGCAGGGCGGCGGTGTGGGACACCACGCGATGAAGTCGTCCCACTGAATCCATTCGCAGCGCGTCGGGTTCCACGACGTGTCGGGAACCCACACCCACCCGAGCGTGATGTCTTCGACCCAGTAGCCGTAGTTGTACGGAGTCGATCCGAAGGGATCGGTGGAGATCCACATCCAACCGTGGACGGTCCACTCCCAGTGGCCTTCCAGCATCGGTGCCCACACCAGCGACACGATCGGACGCCACACCCAACCGAACGGCTCGAGCCAGTACCACGACCCGAAGCCCCCCAAGTCGGCGAACATGTCGAGGCTGTCGGCGGGCGACCACGCGTCGTCGGTGGCGATGAATTCGATGGGTTCCGACTCGGGTTCGTCGGTTGGTTCGAAGACGGGCTCTTCGCGCGCAACTTCGCCGAGGAGCTCGCGGTCGTACGTGCACGACGCGAGTAGAAGCGTGGCGATGGAAACTGCGACCCAGCTCGTTCTCATGGAACTCCTCCAGATCGGGGTCGGCACACCAGGGGAGGAATCAAGTATACAGCAAACTATCCCTTCCCGCCGTCCTTCTTTTCTCCGGTCTTCGACTTGCCGTCGTCCTTCTTGTCGCCCTTCGATTTCTCGGCTTCCTTCTCCTTGAACTTGGGCGGCGTTTCCTTCTTCGCTGGCGGCGGCGACGATTTCCCCTTCGACTGCGAATCGTCGACGTTGCCGCCCGTGTCGCCGGACTTCGACCCCGAGCTGGGCGGCACCTTCACCTTGGTGCGCGACTGCGCGCGGTGTTCGTCGACGATCGCTTGTTCTTGCGTGGGCAGCACGACGCGAGTGAGTTCGCGCGAACCCACCATCGATCGGTCGAGCTGCATGTCGACGACCTTGATCGTGCGACCCGTGCCGCGTTCGATGACGTTGACATCGGGCGCGGCGCGGCGCAGCGTGCGGTCGGTGGTGCCGGACTTGTACTTGGGCGTGATGCGCGCGCGCACGATGTCGGTGTTCTTGAATTTGGGGAGCGGCACCGCGACCCACGGGTCGCCGCGGTTGTCCCACGGATCGCCGTAGTGAATTCCCGGCGGCGGCAACGGTGCCCAGCAGATGGTGTCGTCCCACCAGGTCCATTCGCAGCGCACGGGCTCCCACGCGTAGTCGGGCACCCACACCCATCCGAGCGTGAAGTCGTTGACCCAAAAACCGTAGTTGTAAACGGCCCAGCCGAAGGGATCGTAGGAGACCCACATCCAGCCGTATGACGACCACACCCAGTGGCCGTAAACCATCGGCGCCCAATCCGCGACGACGACCGGTCGCCATACCATCCCGTAGGGATAGAGCTCGTACCAGCTACCATAGAAGCGAAGGTCGTCGAACATCGCGAGCGAATCCGCCGGCGCGAGCGGCGCCTCCGTAATCTCGTTCGCGACCTCTTCGGGCTCGGCGTTGCGAACCTCGGCGGGGGTCAGAGGGGCGGGTTCGCCGAGGAGCTCGGGGTCCGGACCGCCGCATCCGATGAGGACCGCGAGGCCGACCGCGTAAGCGAGCCAACTGTTTCGAATCATTGCCGTATGCTTCCTATCGGGGAGGGTGAGGCCGGAGAATTCCAGGCACCCCGTGCATGCCTCCGGCGTTTGAATACTAGGCAGCGCGTCAGGGGCACGCAACGTGCAAGTCATTATGGAGGGGACGCCTTCGCGAGGGGGCCCGCCCTTTGCGTTCGCGCAGTTAAGTAACTATAATGGATGACAGCGAGTTATCTAATGCGGATGGGACTTCGAAGCATGCGAACGGGCTGGGGCTTGGCGGCGATCCTGACGGGCGCCCTGCTCGTGCCGCGCCCGGGGGTCGCGCAGACCGCGAAGGGCGACCCCGCCGAAGAGTATGGAGTGCGCGTCGCGCGCGTGAAGTACGGCGGCGGCGGCGACTGGTACAACAATCCGTCGTCGATTCCCAACCTACTCACCGAATTCGAGCGCCGCACCGGCGTGCGCACGGTCAAGAGCGAGAAGGTGCTCGCCATCACCGACGAAAACCTGCGCGCCTATCCGTTCTTGTACATGACGGGGCACGGCACCATCAAGCTCACGAGCGAAGAGCGCGACGTGTTGCGCGCGTACTTGGAAGACGGCGGCTTCTTGTTTATCAATGACAGCTACGGCTTCGACCAGTCGGTGCGCGCGATGGTACGCGACTTGTTTCCGGAACGCGCGTTCGAAGAGTTGCCCAACAGCCATCCCATCTATCACAGCTTTTACGATCTCCCCGGGCTTCCGAAGATCCACGAGCACGACAAGAAGGCTCCGCAGGGTTTCGGCGTCACCATCGACGACCGCCTGGTCATTTACTACGTCTACGAATCCGACATCGGCGACGGCCTCGCGGACCCGGAGGTCCACCACGACACTCCGGAAAAGCGCGAGCTGGCGGCGAAGATGGCGGTCAACGTGCTCATGTATGCCATCACGCAAAACGTGATGATGTAGAGGACGAACGATGAGCGGGCACGACACTCTGCGCGGATATCTTCGCTCCATCTTGCTGCGCACCGCCGCGCTCCACGCCGCTTCGGGCATGGTGTCGTTCCTGGCCGCGGTGTCGTGGGTGATGCTCGCGGTGGTGATCTGGACCGCCGCGGTGCACACGCCGAGCCTCGCCGCGTCGACGTGGGTCGCGCGCGCGGTGATTGCGCTGGCCGCGCTCCTGTTCGGCTACTTCGTGGTGTGGCCGATCGCGCGCATGCCGCGCTTGAACCACCTCGCCGCCGAGATCGAACGCCGCCAAGACTTGCAAGAGATGGTGCGCGCGGGCTTCGAGTTTTCGCGCGACGACGCCGCGTCGCGCAAGTATTCGCCCGAGCTGGTCAAGGAAGTCATCCGGCAAGCGCTCGAGAAGCTCTCGGGCTTGCAGGTGCGCTCGATCTTCCTGAACCGCCGCGACGTCGCGCTGGCGCCGCTCGCGCTCGCGGGCCTCGCCGTGCTGCTGGGCGTCGCGCTGTTCAAGCCCTCGGTCGTGACCGAAGCGGGTCGTCGCGTGTTCGCGCCCGAAGAAGTCGCGGCGCTCCCGCACCGGCCCAACATCTACGCGCAGCCCGGCAACGTCACCGTGCTGGCCGGTTCCGACGTCACCGTGAGCGGGCTCGACCTCGGGCGCACCGACCTCCCGGTCGAGATCGCGTTCAATCTTTCCAACGATTTCTGGCAGAGCGAAGCCACCACGCGCACGGCCGGCGTCGCCTACGCGGACGCCGCGTTCGACCGCTACGACTACACGTTCCACGACATTCGCAACTCGACGTCGTACCGATTCAAAGTGGGCGACTACACCAGCCCGACCTACACCATCACGGTCGTGCACGAACCGATTCTCACCGACGTGCGCGTGACGCTGACGCCGCCCGCGTACACGGGTGAGCCGGCGACGACGCTCGACCAGAGCGCGGGCAACATCCAGGCGCTCGAGGGCACCAAGGTCAAGGTCGAAGCGCGCAGCAACAACGCGCTGCGCGCCGCGTGGGTGCAGTTCGACGAGAAGCCCAAGCAGCCGGCGCCGTTCACCGGTCGCGACATCGCGTTCGACTTCGCCGCGCTCGCCGACGGGCGCTACCGCGTGCTGCTCGAAGACTCGCTGGGATTCGCGACGCGCGACCCGCTCACCTACACGGTCGAAGTGTTCCAGGATCGCGCGCCCACCGTCGACGTGCTGGAGCCGGGCGAAGACATCGCCATGCCGCGCACGCAGACGGTCGACGTGGGCTTCGTGGCTGCCGACGACTACGGGATCGCGCGCGCGTCGCTCGAGTGGCGCAAGGTCGGCGACGAATCGTTCCGCGTGCAGAACCTCCCGCTCGCCGACCAGCGCAACAAGCGGGAGGTCGCGGTCGCGCACCGCTGGGACCTGTCGGGCGTGCAGCTGTTCCCTGGCAATTCGATCGAGTACTTCGTCGAAGTGGCGGACAACAACACGGTGACAGGGCCTGGCATCGCCCGCAGCCGACTGTTCCGCCTCACCGTGCCGACCATCGGCGAGATCTACGACAGCGCGCGCGAGCAGGAGACGGCGCGCGCGGAGACGATGAACAGCGCGATCGAGGACAGCCGCAAGCTGAGCGAGCAGCTCGACAAGCTCCAGCGCGAGTACACCAAGACCGAGAAGATGGACTGGTCGCAGAAGAAGGAGCTGGACCGCGCGGCGGAGACGCAGAAGGACGTCGCGCAGAAACTGGGCGAAGTGAAGGAGTCGCTCGACAAGACGCTGCGCGAGCTGTCCGACAACGAGATGACGTCGCAGCAGATCGGCGACAAGCTGGAAGAGATTCGCAAGCTCATGGACGAGATCAACTCGGACGAGCTCAACAAGTACATGGACGACCTCAAGAAGGCCATGGAGAACATGAGCCCGGACCAGATTCGCCAGGCGCTGGAGAACATGCAGCTCAACACCAAGGAGATGCTGGAGCGCCTCGAGCGCACCGCGAGTCTCCTGCGTGAGCTGCAGAAAGAGCAGCGCATGGAGGAATTGGTGCGCCAGACGCAGGACCTGATGGAGAAGCAGGCCGACTTGAACCAGAAGACGAGCGACGCGTCGGAGAAGGATTCCGACAAAATGGGCGACCTCTCGCGCCAGCAGGACGAACTGGCCAAGCAAGCGGAAGCCATGAAGAAGAACGCGGAGTCGATGCAGCAGCAAATGGACGACGCCGGCGCCAAGCAAGAGCTGCAAGAAATGTCGGAGGAGATGCAGAAGGACGGCCCGCAGCAGAACATGGAGCAGGCGTCGCAGGATCTCCAGAACCAGCAGAAGCAGTCGGCGCAGCAGCAGCAGCAAGAAGCGATGGAAAAGATGGTGAGCCTGTTCAAGCGCGCGACCAAGGCGCAACAGATGCAGTCGCAGGCCCAGGGCCAGAAGATGGCGCAGAACTTCCAGAAGTTCGCGAAGCAAACGCTGGAGCTGTCGCACCGGCAGGAGTCGCTGGCGGGGACGCTCAAGGAGTCGAACAGCAGCGAGGCCGAGCAGAGCGTCCAGGATATTTCGACCGAGCAGCTCTCCTACTTGCAAGCGACGGAGAAAGTCGCGAACGAGATCAACAAGATCGCGAGCGTGTCGCTGGGCGTGTCGCCGGTACTCTTGAAGTCGCTGGGCGACGCCATCGACCGCATGCAAAGCTCGATGATGTTCATGGAGCAGGACAAGCCCTACATGTCGACGGCCCCCGCGCACAACGCGGTCGAGTCGCTGAACGAAGCCACCATCGAGATGCTGCGCAGCGCGCAGAATTGCCAGCAAGGGCAGGGCGGAGGGTCGCAGGCGCAGCAGATGCTGCAGATGATGATCCCGCAGCAGCAGGACATCGTGCGCGAGACACAGGCCATGATGCAGATGCGCATGACGGAAGAGGCGCTGCGCCAGCAGCGGCAGGCGCAGATGGATCGTCTCGCGGGACAGCAGCGCTCGCTGCAAGACATCGCGAAGCAGATCGAAGAGTCGGCGAAGGGCAACCGCGAAAAGCTGGGCAGCCTCGACCGCACCATCCAAGACATGGAGGCGGTGGTCGACGCGCTCCAGCGCGGCGATCTCAACGACGACCTGGTCAACAAAGAGCAGCGCATCTTGAGCCGCCTGCTCGACGCCGAGCGCTCGGTGCACACGCGCGACTACGAGAAGCGGCGCGAGAGCGTGTCGGCCGAAGACGTGTTCTCGAAGAGCCTGGGCCGGCGCCCCGAAGGCGCCGACGCGCAGACCCTGCGCGACGAGATCCAGCGCGCGATGCAGCTCAAGGCCCCGGGCGAATTCGAAGACCTCATTCGCATGTACTTCCGCGCGCTCGCCGACGAAGCGCCGGCGCCGTCCGCGCCCCGGAGTCCGTAGCGTGCGCACCCGCGTCGTCATGGGGGCGATGGTGCTCGTCGTCATCGCGACGGGCGTGTTCGCGCAGGAACAGCAGCGCGCGCGCCAGCCGTTTCCCGCCGACGCCTTCAGCGTGAGCGGCGACGTGCTGGAAGCGACGCGCCTGCTCGCCGTCAATCCGCAAGCCGGCATCAAGCTCTTGCACGAGCTCAACGCGCGCTATCCCGGCCGCGACGACATCCTCGCGCGCCTGGGCTACGGCATGCAGGTGGTGGGCGACGCCGATTCCGCCGCGTACTACTACAAGGCCGCGCTCGACGCCAACCCGCTCAACCTCGACGCCGGCAAATCGCTGGGGTCGATCTACTTCGCCGCGGGCAAGGAGCGGGAAGCGATGCAGGTGTTCGACCGCCTGCTGCAGGCCAACAATTATAGTGTCGGCGCCTACAAGATGGTGGGTGGGGCGCTCCGCGACTTGGGCCGCGTCGACGACGCCATCGCCATCCTCGAGCAGGGGCGCGCCAAGTCGAAGAAGAACTCCGCGCTCACGCTCGAGATCGCGAGCCTGTACAAACAGTCGGGCGACAACAAGCGCGCCATGGACGAGTACTTCACCTACGCGTCCACTGACGCGCGCACATATCGCTTCGCGCGCGAGAAGATGCTGGAGGTCCTGCGCGACGCCGGCAAGGACGAAACCGCCATCGTCGCGTACCTAAGGACACGCGCCGACGCGCGCGGCACCGGCAGCTTCGCGGCGTCCGACGTGCTGGCCGCGTACTATCTGCAGAAGGGCCAGCTCGAGAGCGCGCTCGAAATGGGGCTGCGCGCCGACGAGAACGACACCTCCGACGGCAACACGCTGCTCGTGCTCACCGACGAAGCGCTCGCCCGCGCGAGCACGCAGCCGCGCGACGCGCGCGCGCGCTACCTCGACCTCGCGCTGCGCGCCTCCGAGTCGTACGTGAAGAATCACCCCAACGCACCCGGCCTCGACCGCGCGATGTTTTCGCTCGCCGGCGTCTACGCCGAACTCGGCTCGGGCGCGAACCCCGCGCTCACCGCGGCCGACCGCACCGCGTACCTCGAGCGCGCGGTCGCGCAATACGCCGACGTGTCGAAGCATTTCGGCGGGTCGGACCTCGCCGAGCGCGCGTACATCGAGCGCGGCGACGTCCTCTTGTACAAACTCAAGCGCCCCGACGACGCGCTCACCGCGTATCGCTCGGGTGCCGTCAACTCGCGACGCATGGGCGGCGAGTACGCGGGCCGCATCGCGCAGGTGTTCATCGGCACCGGTCGCGTGAAGGATGCGGAGAACTACCTCGCGCAGCTCTCGCGCACGAGCAACGCGGAGCTCGCGCAGGCGGGTCAGTACTATACCGGCCTCTATCTCGCGACGCAGCAGAAGTACACGCTCGCGAAAGACACGCTGACCTCGCTCGCGGAAGGGAATCCCGGCTCCGCGTTCACCAACGACGCCATCGAAGAGGCGTGGATCATCGAAGAGGGCATGCAGCTCAAGTCGCCCGCGCTCGACGACTTCGTCGCCGCGCAGAAGGCGTCGATGGTGGGCGACACCACCGCGATGGTGTCGAAGCTGCAGGCGGTGGTCGGTCGCGAAGCGCACGACCCCCTGCGCCCGCGCGCGCTGCAGCGGCTCGGCCTCATTTTCTTCGACCAGGGCAGCTACGACGCCGCGCTCGGCGTCTTGCAAACCTATCTGAAGGACTATCCAAAAAACGACGAGTGCGCCGAAGTGACGCGCGACGTCGGCCGGGTGTACGAGGTGGGGCTCGGCCGCTACGAGGAGGCGCTCAAGCAGTACGAAAGCATCCTGCTCCAGTACCCCGACTACGCCATGCTCGACGACGTACGCCGCGACGTGACGCGCGTGCGCGCGCTCGTGAAGGGGTCGTATGCGCCGTAGTATTTTCACCTGGATGTTCGTCGCCGCGCTGGTCGCCGCGCCGGTGGCGCGCGCGCAGCAGCTCCTCGTCCCCATGGACCTCACGCAGACCAACCACTTGAAGGCGTACGGTCTCGCGTTCGGCGCGCTCTCGAAGGGCTACAAGGTCGACTGGCTGCTCAATTATCGCGGCGGCAGCTTTCTCATGCCCAACTCCGCCGACATCGTGCTCGACGCGCGCTTGAAGAACGTCGGCTTCGTGGAAGTGACGGGCTCCGACGTCGCGCAGATCATGGCCGAGATCGCGCAGGCCAACATGGACGTCGTGCACCTCGAGAAGGCGCCCAAGGTCGCCATCTATTGCCCGCCGCTCAAGCAGCCGTGGGACGACGCCGTCATGCTGGCGCTCGAGTACGCCGAGATTCCGTACGCGCGCGTGTTCGACGAAGACGTGCTCTCGGGCGGGCTCGACAAGTACGACTGGCTGCATTTGCACCACGAAGACTTCACCGGCCAGTACGGCAAATTCTACGCCGCGTACCGCCACACCGATTGGTACCAGGCCGACCAGCGCGACGCCGAAGCGCGCGCCAAAGCACTCGGCTTCAGCAAGGTGTCGGACGAGAAGAAAGCGGTGGCCGAGAAGATTCGCGACTACGTGACCGGCGGCGGCTTCCTGTTCGCCATGTGCTCCGCGTGCGACACCTTCGACATCGCGCTCGCCGCGGCCGGCATCGACATCGTCGCGCAAGAGTTCGACTACGACGGACTCACCCCCGGCTACCAGGACAAGCTCGACTACGAGCGCTGCTTCGCCTTCACCGGCTTTCATTTGATACCGAGCCCGCTCGTGTACGAGTTCTCCGACATCGACACCAGCGACTACGCGTCCGCGCGCGGGAGCGACGCCGACTATTTCACCCTATTCGAGTTCTCCGCCAAGTATGACCCCGTGCCCACCATGCTCACGCAGGACCACGTGAGCTACGTGAAGGGCTTCCTCGGACAGACCACCGGATTCAAGAAATCGCTCGTGAAGAAGAGCGTCGTCATTCTCGGCGAAGACGCCGTCCACGACGAAGTGAAGTACCTCCACGGCAACGTCGGGCGTGGCACCTTCACCTTCCTCGGCGGCCACGACCCCGAGGACTACCAGCACGCCGTCGGCGATCCCCCCACCGACCTCGCGCTCTACACCACGTCGCCCGGGTACCGCCTCATTCTCAACAACATCCTCTTCCCGGCCGCGAAGAAGAAGACGCTGAAGACATGACAAGCGCGCGACCGCGCGCTTTCTTCGACGACTCCGACCCGGTCCTTGCGCTAGAGTCTCCGATATGGACACGTCCGTTTGGCTTTGGCTCTTGGCTGTCGTGCTCGTAGTTACCGGATTCATCGGCGTGGTGGCGCCGGTGCTGCCGGGCGCGCCGCTCGTGCTCGCGGGATTGATCGTCGCCGCATGGGCGGAGAATTTTCAATACGTCGGCTGGCCCACCATCGTCATTCTCACACTCCTTACCGCGTTCACCTACATCGTCGACCTCATCGCGAGCGCGGTGGGCGTGAAGCGCGTCGGCGCGAGCAAACGCGCGGTGTGGGGTGCCGCTATCGGAACACTGGTCGGCGTGTTCTTCGGCATCTGGGGAATTCTGCTGGGACCGTTCGTCGGCGCGGTCGCGGGCGAACTGACCGTCACGCGCGACGCCAAGAAGGTCGGCATCGCCGGCTTTGCGGCGTGGATCGGTTTCATCTTTGGAACGCTGGGCAAGCTCGCGCTCTTGTTCGCGATGGTGGGCGTGTTCGTGGTGGCGAGGTTCGTGTGATCCATGAAGCGCAACCTCCTCGTTCTTCTCGCAACCCTGCTCGTCATCGCCGCCGCGTCGGAAGCCGTCCTTCGTGTCCGCGCGGGCAAGGAGCGCGCGCGCATTCGCGCGGCCATGCGCGAGCGCGGGTTGTGCACGCAGCCCGCGAAGGATCGCCGCCTCCTTTATACCTACACGCCCGGGAAGTGCGGGGCCAACTCGCTCGGCTTTCGCGACGTGGAGCACGCGGTCGCGAAGCCGGAGGGCGTATTCCGCATCGTGATCATCGGCGACTCGGTGGCGGAAGGACGCGACGTCGACGCCGATTCCACCTTCGGGCGCGTGCTCGAGCGCGAACTCAACGCTCGCGACAACGGCCACCGCTACGAAGTGATCCTGCTCGCCCACATCGGCTACTCGACGTCACAGGAGATCGTGCTGCTGGAAACGCTCGCGTTTCGCTACTCGCCCGATCTCATTCTCTGGAGCTACTGCTTGAACGACCCCGCGCACCCCGTCTACCACAACGCTAACGGCGACCTCGGCCGTTACTACTATCACCCGCACTCGTACCTGTTCGCGCTGGCGGAAGCGTTCGCGTTCCGCGTGAAGCAGAAATTCCGCGGCGCCAACTGCCCGCAAGAATTCCACGCCTTCTTGCACTGCGCGTTCTGGCCCGAGATCTCGTCCGACATCGACCGCATCGGTGAAGACTGCGTGAAGGAACGCGTCCCCGTCGTGTTCGTAATCCATCCCATCTTCGAGAAGGACGCGGGCTTCGACCAGTATTCGCTGCGCGACGTGCACGCGCGACTCGCCGAACGCGCGCGCGCAAACGGCTTCGACGTGGTGGATCTCTTGGACACGTTCCGCGCGTACTCACCCGCCGGCCTCAAGATCGAAAGCACCACCTACTACGACCCGTGGCACATGAACGCGCACGGTCATCGCGTCGCCGCCGACGCCATCGAGCCACATATACCTTGACAGCTTTGGCGAATCGCGCGGGCGAACGTCGATAGACCGCGCGGCACCGGAAAGCGAGAATGAATCTTCTATTCTATGAAGTGTGCCCTTGACACTCGACCGTGAGATCCGCAAGCTAAAAGCAACCTGCCTTATCGATAGGGGATGGTTGGAGATGCGATACCTCGCCTGCCTGTCCTTTGCGTTGTTTCTTGTCCCAAGCGCAGCGTCTTCAACATCGGTACCGAAGGCGTTATATGGAGTCAACTACTACGACCCCCTTCAACATAGCCACGTCGTTATTCGAGGAAAAGTGCTCGCGTCCCATACAGAGAGGAGTGAGCGGCTCGGATGGGATGCACCTTGGGTCTCGTCAAACGTTACGATTGTTCGCGTCACAGTCGCCGAGCTCCTAGGAGGAAATTGGCCGGGCACGGAGATCGAGATGGCCGCTATCGGGGGAGTTTCGTCGTACTTCGAAGTGGGAAAGGAATACATATTCTGCTGCATGTCGAAGAACACGAACGGTGCTGACGTACTGCTAACCGATACGGGAGTCGGCCTGTATGCAAGACAGGACGAGGCATGGAGCAGGATCGTTTTTGATGATGTTCTCGACACGAACGAATTGCTTTCAGATGCGGAACTCCGAACGCGCGTAGCGAGCGCGAGTCTCGTTTCGATGACAAGATCGTCAGACATCATTGCTCGAGGTGTTATTCTCGACTCTCGGAGGAGCAAGCACAAATCGCCCAATGGTGCCGTCTGCTCGCTTATGCACTATCGAGTGAAAGTTTCTGAATTCATCAAGGGGAAGACCGCGGACAACGAGTTGGAGTTCGTAATCCCTCGAGTCGGAGGGTCCGATTATGTGCCGGCCTGGTACCGAGTGACGCCTAGCCGGATCGAAAATGGACAGGAATGGGTCATCTTCCTGCGACGAGGAGAGTTCGGACTATATCCATTCGGCGGACGAAATAGCCTTTTGCGGGTTGAGGGCGAGAGGTTGATATACGACAACGCTATTGAATACCCACGCGGACTGGCCGAAGCGATGGATGTAATTCGAGTGGAGGTTCGCGATGAAGGATAGCGGGCTCACCTTGAGGATGCAGCTTCTACTCTCGGTCGTGCGCTGTGCACTCTTCTGGATGGTAGTGTTGACGATGAGCACGTCCATCACGTTTGCGACTACGAAGAACCCAGCCGTGAGAGATGTGGTCGAGTACGAACCGTTGCAAGACAGCCACCTGATAGTACGTGGGACCGTCACTGCCGTAGGTCAGGAGGCAATCTCGGTCGCGGAGTGGTTCAGCACGCGACCGTCGACCAGAGACACGGACGTGACGATGCAGATGGAGACCCTTGAAGTCGCAGTCGCGGAAGTCCTTAAGGGGCAGCTGAATGACAGCCGTGTCAAGTTCATGGTTGCCGACGCCTGGCCGTTTTCCACTGGGCAGCAGGTAGTTATTTGCGCCAAGTTAGTCAGGGGGAAAACGGAAAGGGCGTTTTTCACGAGCGCATATACGGGGATGTACGCTCGGAGCGAAAACGCGTGGACGAGATGCGCACCATCAAACCTGGATGCTACGCAGGTTCTCACTATCGACGACATCAAGAGCAGGATTCAACAGGTTAACTTGCTCAGCATGACAGAGGCGTCAGAAGTAATCGTCCGCGGAACAATCACAAGCGTTTCTGAATCCTCCTACGAGGTGGTCGGTGGCAGGTCTGGAAAACTCACGCGCTATCAGTTTCACGTGTCCGAGGCCCTGAAGGGGCGAATCAACGACGATGAAATCGAGTTTATCGTACCACGGGTAGACGCTACCTATGTGCCTAAGTGGTATCGAACAGTTCCCCGAGGTCTTGAGGCGGGGCAAGAGTGGATCCTTTTTCTCAAGCGGGGTGAACTCGGCCTTTATCTGTTCAGTGGGCCCAACAGTGCGCTGATGGTTCGGGGTAGCGAGTTGATTTATGACATGGCGGTGACTTATCCACAAAGTGTCGAACGCGCCACGAAAATAATCCGCTTTGAAACGTCCGATGATCAACGCTAGGTCTATAGGGTTTGCGGTGGCGCTATCTGGAGCACTTCCGTCCAGTGCGAGTGCGCAGAATCCCTGCAGCTACTCGTGCGGAGGGCTTCCGACGACGATTCTCCATGCTTGCGCGCGCGTGATAGGAAACCCGGTCGAGGTGGCGTATACGAATACGCCTCAGTGGATCGATGCTTCGTGGACCGCGTATCACTTCTTCCCCGCGCTGGATGCGTGGGAGGTTGGAACGTTTCCGCTTCAGCTAGAGGTTGGATTTGATAACGTCACAATTGTATTTGTAGATGAGAACTACCAGTGGGGCAGCGCCCTCGCCAATACGTATCCGTGTGGCTCACCTTGGGGTTGGGAGGGCGTTAGGTACATTGTCATTAACGTCCAAGATTATGGCCCGCTCTATTGGTACACCGGTCCCGACCCCGGTCACGATGTCGATCTCAGAACAGTCCTGATCCACGAACTGGGCCATGCGCTAGGACTAGGAGACATTCCTGATGGGGTTGAACCATGCTCGGTAATGACGCAAACCTATTCAGGTGTCGAAAGGTCTACCGGTGCTCTCGATCAGAATGCCATTAATTGCTACTACGCTCCCCTACCAGTTTCCGACATTCAGAGCTTCTCCGCCGGTCACAGCGGTCACACCGTAAACCTCACCTATGAAATCAGTGCGCACCCGGAAGATTGGGCGACGGTTTGGGTGTCGGACAACTCGCTCGGGCCCGCACGATCAATTTCCTTGCTGGACGATCAAGGGGACGTGGGAGTGGTCAATCACCTCACACCGGATACGTTTCGTCTACCTCCTGGAGGAACCTATTACTACTGGCTGAATCACAGCGACTTTCACGGCTTCGAGGTACTTGCGTCCCCCGATGGGCTCTTTCCCGCCTCTAGTACTGTGACGCTTTCGGGCCCGGCAAGGCCGAGTGTCGACCCGCCTGAGATCTATCAAGCATCTGATCAGCCGTTCGACTTAGGCGGAGTTGTCGAGCTCTTCTTCTATCCCTCTTCAGACGAATCCAATATTGACTACTACAACATCTATCGAAACTCATACCCGCCGGGACAACCTGGGCAGGGCGAGTGGAGATACATCAGGTCGGTAGATGCACCAACCACGGGGTATTATGTCGATCAGCCTGTCGTGACGAACTGGGTGAACGAGTACAGCATCTCTGCGGCGCACCACGGCAACTATGCGCTTCAACCTGGGACAGGAAACGAGGGGATTTGGAATTCTTTTGGTGAGCCCGTGACGGCCTCGGCCGTCAATAATTTTGCGCATGTCCAAGTCACTTTGACTTCCAACGACACTCTGCGAGTCTGTCCCGAGGGCGATGATGCTCATCTGACAGCTGATATCATGGTTTGGGGCTCCGATATTGCTCCCACGGTCGCACTTCCACCACATATGATCGAATGCAACGCGAGCAACAACGGCACGCACTTCTGTGACGGCATGCCGTTGCTCGCTTATGAGCCAACGAACGAAGACGGCGTCGCGAGGATGGAAGTATCCGACATCGGCGGGTCGGGGAAGACGGATCTGGTCTTTGGGCTGTGGAACAGCGGGCTTCAGTTTCAGACCGTGACGATGTATATGAAGTCCCCGGACATAAACGGAAGCGGGACCGTCAACATTTTGGATTTCGCGGTATTCGGCGCCCACTATACGTCGCCTCCGAAGGAGTATTTGTGGGCCGTCGATTTTTCTGCCCCATATGGGACGATCACTCTTCAGGATTTTGCCTACTTCACGGCCCACAACAACCACGCGTGCAGCGGAACGAGCGTCGTTACCGGTGCCCCAACTGGCTCGACAACCGCGCGAATCCAGATGGGACTGACGGAAGTTGTTTCCGCGGCTTCCCGCAACCTCGACGCGAGCATAACCGTTACAAACGTAGAGGCTTTCAAGGCGATGCTCTTCAACCTCCGCTGTGATAACCCGATGCTCGAGTTCGATCATTGGGAGACGGGTTCATTCCCAGGCCGTGTCTTGGTGACACCGGTCGTGCGAGACGGAGTGAAGGAAATGGCGATCGGCGTGCTCGACGGAGATGCTTTCAGGGGTGATCGTGTTGATCTTGGTCGCATGGTCTTCACTATCAAGACGAATGACGACCTAGCGCTGACGCCGCGTGATTTCGAGCCGCGCGCCGCCGATGTACTTTCAGCCTCGAATGCCGTGCTTCGCATGGGCGCCTCGGCCGGCAGCAACGCGCCTGTTGTGACGCGCGTGGTCGGGGACGAACTCGCGCAGAACCGCCCGAATCCGTTCAACCCGACGACGACGATCTCATATTCGATTTCGAGACCTGGCCACGTCGTCCTTGGGATCTTCGCAGTCGATGGATCGCATGTGCGAACGTTGGTCGACCGCGATCAGCAACCGAATCGATACGATGTTCAATGGGACGGGACCGACGAGCGCGGACAGAGAGTTGCTAGCGGCGTCTATTTCTACTCGCTGCGAACCCCACGGTTCAACAGAACGTTAAAGATGGTCTTGCTCAAGTAGTCGTCCGGCACGTCATCGCGTCGCCGCCGACGCCATCGAGCCACATATACCTTGACAGCTTTGGCGAATCGCGCGGATAATTCGCGTGTCACCCCTGACAGTGCTGTAACGTCTTCATTTGCCTCGCGTTGATGGAGGAGTAAGCGGTGGGTCGGGGGTCGGTGATGAAAGGGAGGTGACGACCCAAGCGCGAACCCCCCTCGTGCTGCGGGCGAAAATGGAAAAGGTTTTTCCGGGTTGCCAGAAGTGTAACAAGGGGCTCTTGCTGCCCCTGTCGGACTACGGCCGCGACGGCGCGCCCATTACCTACAAAGCGTGGGTGTGCAACAATCCCGATTGTGGATTCAACATTCGAATCGACAATGGCGAGATCAGCGTCGGACGCGACATCAGTACGTCCGTGAAGTAACGCGCGTCAGGGTTCGATAGATTCGAACGATTCGTAGGGAGGCTCCGTTTCGGGGCCTCCCTCTTTCATTTTGAAGAGCAAGAAGATGAAGATGACGAGCGCCGCCACCACGATGCGCACGTCGGCGACGTAGAAGGGGAGCGCACTCGCTTCTGCTTCCGACTGGAACGCCAGCTGGGCGAACGCAACCGTGTTGAAGACCGCGTGCGACGCGATGGTGTAGGTGAGATTTCCCGTCACGTGGTAGATGTAGCCCAAGAAGATTCCGAACACGATGATCGAGATCAAGAGGTGCGCGTTCAAGTGCACCGCGCCGAACGTCGCTCCCGCCAGGATCACCGCCAGCAACGCGCCCATGTTGCGCGTGAACACTTGCTGCACGATGCCGCGAAAGATGATCTCCTCCGCGAGCGGTACCAAGAGGCACAACCCCGCGAACGTGATCGCGAACTGGATCGCGTTGGTCGGCTTCAGCTCGCGGATCGCCTCCGCGTAGTCGTCGGGGACGGGGCTGAAGCGCTGCGTCAGCACGTAGATTTGGTCGATCACCACCACCGCGGCGAAGGTCGCGACCACGATCAGGATCAGGCGGTGGACCCGCGGTCGCGCGATACGCAGCTGGCCGCGCAGACCGCGCGGGAAGCGCCGCAGCAGCAAGTACGAGGGCAAGAGGATGCCGACCACCGCCGAAAGCCCGATTCCCACCCGGTTGTGCCCCGTCAATAGGAGCAGCTGCTGGATGTACATGCTCGACAGCACGCAGCTCGCGCAGAAGAACAACAGGAAGTAGTTGTTCACCGCCGTGAAGACGTCGTGCGGCGTCGAGGTGTTGCTCTGGTCCTGATTCTCCATTAGTATTCCGGTGGTCGCAGCGGCGTCAACGCCACCACGGAGCGAGAGTATACATGATCAAAGCCGTCATCTTCGATCTCGATAACACCCTCACCGATTTCATGCGCATGAAGGAAAACGCCGTCGACGCCGCCGTCGACGCCATGGTGGACGCGGGTCTGCGCTTCCCGCCCGCCGACATCAAGAAGAAGATCTACGCCATTTACGAGAAAGAGGGCATCGAGTTCCAAAACGTATTCGACCACGCGCTCGCCGACATGCTCGGCGAAATCGACTTCAAGATCCAGGCCGCCGGCATCGTCGGCTACCGTCGCGCGAAGGAGGCGTCCCTCGTCCTCTACCCCCACGTCAAAGTGACCCTCATCGAGCTCATGAAGCGCGGCATCAAGCTCGGCGTCGTCTCCGACGCGCCGCGCAAGGAAGCGTGGCTGCGCCTCTGCTACCTTCAACTCCACCACATGTTCGACTTCGTCACCACCTTCGACGACACCGGCGTGCGCAAACCCAGCCCCAAACCGTTCCAGCGCGCGCTCGACTACTTCCAACTCCAGCCGCGCGAAGCCATCATGGTCGGCGACTGGCCCGAGCGCGACGTCAAAGGCGCCGGCCAACTCGGCATGGTCACCGTTTTCGCCCGCTACGGCGACACCAAAGGCGCCCGCGACAGCGGCGCCAACCACGACATCGACGACATCTTCGATCTGGTCGACATCGTGGATCGGTTGAATGCGGGGAAGTAGATGTGGCCGATCGTTGTCGCTCTGCTCCTTCTTCCTGGCGCCAGCACTGAGAACGAGCGTTCGCGACAGCGCCAAGTGGTGTGGGATGAGGCCTTCGGACTAGCGCCAATTCCTGTCGGGGAATATGACCCGTTGCGGGACTCCGAGTTCGTGGTGCGCGGGAGGGTCGTCCGTGTAGAGACGAAGGAAATCCTGATGTCGGAATGGGAAATGGCCGACGTGGGAATGGAAGAATCCACAATGATGGTGACGTACGTCCGCGTCGCTGTCTCGTCGGTCCTGCGCGGGAAGTTCGCTGAAAAAGAGGTCGTCTTCGGCGCAAACGGGGGCATTTCACCGTGCTTCGTCGTGAAGGATGAATACCTCCTGTGCGCGAAGTGGCGGCCCGTGGGCGAGAGCGGCGTCTATGTGATCGGACCGTACCTCGGGATGTATCATCGGACCGGCAACACGTGGACGCGGGTGTGCACAGACAGCGCCGGACGCGAAACGGAAGCACTCACGGACGAGCAGCTTCGTTCTCGCATGCACGCGGTGAAATGATGGCTACCTCGGCACGGCGCGATGGAATGGCTTGGAGCTTTCTCCCGGCGATCGCTGCTGTCGTGGTTGGTATTGCAATCGGTGTGTCAGACGCCAGTCAAGTCGAAGGAATCTATCCGGAAGATCCACTCCAGGTCAGCGACATCATCGTCCGCGGAGTAATCGAAGACATAACGCCAATTCAGTTCGATATCTCCAGCGGGGATTTTGGTACGGAACCTTCATTCATAAGGGGCTCTGAAATTCGAGTGAGAGTGCATGCGGTCCTGCGGGGGACGTGGCATGAGTCAAGGATTTCCATGGTCGTTCTTAACGACGACCGTAGTCTGCTGAAAGGGCGCGAGTACATACTCTGCGGCTCGTGGGCGAAGTACGCACGCACGTTCGTCACCGGAACACACATTGGGATATATGCAAACGGCGGGCGTGGTCGGTGGATCAAACGCCCTTCACCATGGGGAATGGCGACGGAGCCGGACACGTTGTCAACGACTGAGGTGCGCGCGCGCCTCGAAAGAGGCTCGCTACGCTACGTCACGAGAGAGTCGGAAGTGATCTTGACCGGCACCATTATTTCGGAACGCGATTCCGCGTACGCATACAATGGTCAGAACGGAAGGACGAAATATTACTTGCTACAAGTCGACGCGGTGCTGAAGGGCCGTGTCAAAGCTCGCTATGTCACGGTGGCCATTCCACAATTGCGTGAGTACGTACCGGTCCCGATTCGACCCACACCGCCGGTTAGGCGCGGTGAGGAGTGGCTGTTGTTCCTGAAGAGGGAAGATTGGGGAGCGTATCCTTTCGCTGGCAGAAATAGCATGTTGCTCATCGATGGCGACGACCTGCTCTACAATTCCGAAGTTCGTTGTCCTCGAACGCGCGACGAAGCGATTGCTTACATCCGATACCAAGTTCGTTGCGAGAGGCACTAGCCTAACCATGCACGTTCTCACCTCCTCCCAGATGCAGCAGGTCGACGCAGAGACGATTGCGCGCGTGGTGCCGGGCATTGAACTAATGGAGCGGGCGGGGCGTGGGGTGGCGAAGATGATTGCGGCGCGGGCGGAGCGGGGGAAGGCGGTCATCTTCGTGGGACCGGGGAATAATGGCGGCGATGGGTTGGTGGTGGCGCGGTTGTTGGCGGCGGCGGGGTGGGAGTGTTCGATTCATCTCTTGAAGACGACGGACCTCACGGCTGACACGGCGAAGAATTATCAGCGGATCGACAAGAAGAACGTCCACGAGTTCGACGCGACGCGGCCGGATTGGACGAAGCGCGCGCAGGAAGACTTGGCGGAGGCGACGGTGATCGTCGACGCGATCTTCGGGACGGGGTTCCAAGGCGCGCCTCGCGGTCGTGCGGCGGAGATGATCGGGTTGATCAACGACGCGTCGGCGCTTCGGAAGACGCCGGTGTTCGCGATCGACATTCCGTCGGGCGTCGACGGGACGACGGCGGAGGTGGCGGGCGAAGCGGTGCGCGCGTACACGACGATCACGATCGGCGCGCCGAAGACGGGCTTGGTCTTCTATCCGGGCAAGGAATACGTGGGCGCGCTCTCGGTGCTGGACATCGGATTCCCGAGCGAGATCGTCGAGAAGCACGCGAACACGTGGTTCTATCTGGACGCGGACGGCGCGGCGGAGAAGTTACCGAAGCGCGCGCCGAACATCCACAAGTACGACGCGGGAACGTTGCTCTTGATCGCCGGGAGCGACGCGTATCGGGGCGCGGCGTTGCTCGCGGGAGAATCGGCGCTGCGCGGCGGGTGCGGGATGGTGTACCTGGCGGTCCCGGAGAGCATTCGCGCGGAAGTATCGGTGGCGCTCCGCGAAGCGGTGACGGTGGCGCTGCCGCAAACGTCGCAGGGAACGATCGCGAAGGGCGCCGCGGCTGCGCTCCGCGAGTACGTGGCGAAAGCGAACGCGATTGCGATCGGGCCGGGGTTGGGTCGTAACGACGAGACGGACGAATTCGTGCGCGACTTCGTGCTGCACACGACGAAGCCGTGCGTGGTCGACGCCGACGGACTGACGGCGTTCGTCGATCACACCGACGATCTCGCGGACCGAAAGCGCGTCATCACACCGCACGACGGCGAATTGAAACGCCTGGTGGGCGAATCGCGCGCGGCGAGCCCGGTCGAGCGCCTGGAAGAAACGGCGGGCCTCGCGCAACGCCTCCAGGTCGCCCTGGTCCGCAAGGGCGCGCCGACCCTGGTCGCCCTGCCGGATGGAAGAATATGGGTCAACTCCTCCGGCTCTTCGGCGCTGGCGACGGGCGGGACGGGCGACGTGCTGACCGGCCTGGTCGGGAGCCTGCTCGCCCAAGGGGCGGAACCCGCGGACGCGGCGTGCGTTGCGTGCTTCCTCCACGGCCGGGCAGGAGAGCTGGCGGCGCTGGAGAAGGGCGTGCGCGGCGTCATCGCCGGCGACCTCATCCCCCAATTGGGTCCGGCCATGCGCGCCCTCGAAACCCGCGCCGGCGGGTAGCGCGGCGTCGTCCACACCTTTTCTCGGACGCCTTCCGGTTCGCGGTTGACACTCCCCGCGCGTCGGCTTAAATGTTCCTCTTTCAATTGACGGCTCCGCCCGGCAATCGACGGTTTCGCCAGTGGGCATTCCGTCGACCCCGCGCAAATCCACGTCCAGGAGGGTGGTGTGATGGAGAAGCGATCTCCTACCGAAGTTCTCAAGTTCGCCAAAGACAAAGGTGCGAAGGTTCTCGACCTGAAATTCGTCGATCTTCCCGGCACGTGGCAGCACTTCAGTCTGCCCATCGGTGCGCTCGAAGAAAAGTCGTTCGAAGACGGATTCGGTTTCGACGGCTCCAGCATTCGCGGCTGGAAGCACATCAACGAGAGCGACATGCTCGTCGTTCCGGATCCGAGCACGGCCTTCATCGATCCGTTTACCAAGGAGACGACGCTCTCGCTCATCTGCAACATCTTCGACCCCATCACCAAGGAGCGTTACTCGCGCGACCCGCGCGGTATCGCGAACAAGGCCGAGGCGTACGTGAAGAGCACGGGCCTCGCGACGGACATTTACTTCGGCCCCGAAGCCGAGTTCTTCATCTTCGACGGTGTTCGCTACGACGTGCAGCCGCAGCAGTCGTTCTTCTACGTCGACTCGTCGGAGGGCGCGTGGAACACCGGCCGCGACGAGCAGCCGAACCTCGGCTACAAGCTCCGTTATAAGGAGGGCTACTTCCCGGTTCCGCCCGCGGACTCGCTCCAGGACATCCGCTCCGAGATGATGCTCGAGATCATGAAGCTCGGCATTGAAGTCGAAGCGCAGCACCACGAGGTCGCGACCGCGGGGCAGTCGGAAATCGACATGAAGTTCAACACGCTGGTGGTCATGGCCGATCACCTGATGGCGTACAAGTACATCATTCGTAACGTCGCCCATCGCCACGGCAAGACGGTCACCTTCATGCCGAAGCCGCTCTACGGCGACAACGGGTCGGGCATGCACTGCCACCAGAGTTTGTGGAAGGACAAGACGCCGCTCTTCGCCGGCAACAAGTACGCGGGCTTGAGCGACATGGCGCTGCATTACATCGGCGGATTGTTGAAGCACGCGCCGGCGTTGTGCGCGATCACCAACCCGACCACCAACTCGTACAAGCGACTCGTCCCCGGCTACGAAGCTCCCGTGAACCTCGCGTACTCGCAGCGCAACCGCAGTGCTTCGGTCCGCATCCCGATGTACTCGCAGTCGCCCAAGGCGAAGCGCGTCGAGTTCCGCTGCCCGGATCCGTTGTGCAACCCGTACATCGGCTTCGCCGCGATGGTGATGGCGGGCTTGGACGGCATCCAGAATCGCATCAACCCGGGCGAGCCGCTCGACAAGAACATCTACGACCTCCCGCCCGAAGAGGCGAAGAGGGTCCCGCAGGCGCCGGGCTCGCTCAGCCAAGCGCTCGACGCGTTGGAGAAGGACCACGACTTCATGTTGAAGGGCGACGTCTTCACCAAGGACGTCATCGAGACGTGGATCGAGTACAAGCGGGAAAAGGAAGTGGGGCCGATGTCGCTCCGTCCGCACCCGTACGAGTACTTCCTGTACTACGACGCCTAAGCTGGTTGCCTCTGGTGGGGGCGACTGAAGAAGGCCCGGTTTGCGCGAGCGAGCCGGGCCTTCGGTTTTGCGCGCTTCTGGCTTAGAATGACGACGTGAGCACGCGCCCCAAGACTCGACGTTCGTCGCGCACGCGCGCCGGTTCCGCGAGCGCGCTGCCGTCGCCGGCGTCGCCGCACGCGGCAGCGTCGCGCGAGCAGTTCGTCGCCGAGACCAAGGCCTACCTGGCGATTCTCATCAAGCCGGTCCTCGAGATGCGCACGCCCAAGACGGGCGGGCGCGAATTCGTCGCGAGCTACACGCGCATGGTCGACACCATCGTCGGTCTTTTGTTCCAGCGCGCGGCGGAAGACAACGGGCGCCGCGCCGACGAGGTCGATATCGCGGTGATCGCGATGGGTGGCTACGGGCGCGCCGAGCTGGCACCGCACTCCGACGTCGACATTCTGATCGCGTGCGGCAAGAAGACCAAGCTGGTGGAAGCGATCGCGGGTTCGTTCATCCGCTTGATGTGGGACTGCGGCTTCGAGCTGGGGCACGCGGTGGAGTCGCTGGTGGAGGCGGACGCGGCGCTCACGCGCGACATGGACACCAAGACGGCGTTGATCGAGAGCCGCTGGGTGTGCGGGTCGAAGCGCGTCGCGCGCGCGCTGGAGAAGAAGATCGGGCGCATTCGTCGCAGCGACCGCGAGGAATACCTGCGCCGCAAGATCGACGACGCACTCGCACGCCGCGAGAAGTTCGGCAACAGCTTCCAGCTCATCGAACCCAACATCAAATTGAGCCCGGGTGGTCTGCGCGATTATCAAACGCTGGTGTGGTTGGGATTGGTGGGGCGTGCGCCGCACGGGTTGCAGGCGCTGCGCAAGAAGGGACTCCTCTTGCGCGGCGAGCGCCGCGAGCTGGACGACGCCTACGACTTTCTGCTGCGCGCGCGCGTCGAGATGCACGTCGGCACGCGTTCGAAGCAGGACCAGCTCACGGTCGCCGTGCAGCAGGACGTGGCGAAGATGCTGGGCTTTACGCCGCGCGGCGACCACCTGGCGGTCGAGTTCTTCATGCGCGAGTACTATCGACACACGCGCACTGTCGCGCGCATCACCGAGGACTGCATCGGCGCGCTCGGTCACGGCGCCGACTTGGGCGTCCTCTTGGGACAGAGCCGCTTGAAGCGCGACGCGTCGAAACTCGACATGCCGCTGCGCCTCCCGACGCTTCGCAAGCACCCGCTCGCGATCTTCGAGAAGCAGAAGGCGAGCGGGCAAAAGTTGTCGCGCGCGCTGCGCCGCCGCTTGGAACAAGTGGTCGAAGAAGAATTGGGCGCGGCGTCGATCGTGGAGAAAATGCGGCGCGCGTTTCCGCCGCTCCTTGACGACGACCGCAACGTCGACCTGGTAGTGCGCTCGCTCCATGAGACGCGCTTCCTCATGAAGATCATCCCCGAGTACGACCAGCTCACGTGCTTGAAGCGCTACGACCTCTATCACCACTTCACCGTCGACGAGCACAGCTTCAAGGTGCTGGAGAACTTGGTTGCGCTCGGTCGCCCCGACGCACCCGCGGACGATCCGTTGGTTCGCTTGTATTCGGAGCTGCCGGAGAAGCGCGTCCTGTTCCTCTCCGCGCTCCTCCACGACGTCGGCAAGATCGAAGGGCGCGGTCACGCCAAGAAGGGCGCGGTGCTGTCGCGCACCATCTTGAAGCGCATGGCGGTGCCGCAGCACGAAATCGACATCGTGAGCGACCTGATCGAGAACCACCTCTTGATGTCGCACTTCAGCCAGCGCCGCGACCCCACGGACGTCGGCACGCTGACCGCGTTCTGCGACCGCGTCGGCAACCGCACGCGCTTGAAGAACCTGTGCCTGCTCACGTACGCCGACTACCGCGCGACCTCGCCGCTGGTGTGGAACGAGTGGAAGCGAACATTACTGTGGGAATTGTATGTGCGCGCGTACGACTTCATGGCGCGGCGCGAGAAGCAGCCCGAGGACGTATACCGCCAGCACAAGGAGCATTTGCTCGCCGCGTTCCCCGATGGCGACGCGCGCAGGCGTGCACTCGCGCACCTCGACCTCTTGCCGGGCGGCTATCTGCTCACGATGACGCCCGAGATGGTGCGCGACCACATGCTCATGATCGCAGGCCTGGACGACCAGCCGGCCGTGATGAGCCATCGCTTCATCCGCGGCGCGAACGAGTTCACGTTCTGCACCCAGGACAAACCGTACCGACTCTCCGAATTGTGCGGCGTGCTCGCCATTAGCGACTTCACCATTCTGAACGCATTCGCGTTCACGCGTCGCGATGGCAAGGTGATCGACGTGTTCGTGGTGGAGCCTGTCGATCGCGGGGAGGCACTCTCAATCAGCGAAAGATTGCTGGGTATCGATCGCGTTCGCGCCAACCTGCTCGACGTGGTTCGCGGCAGGCTCGACCTCGAGGCCGCGACCAAGAAGCACGCGCACCGCTGGCGCCGCGTGTCGAAGGGCGGCATCCCGGTGGCGACGCAGATTACCTTCGAGAACGACGTCTCCAACGACTTCACCATCATCGACGTGTTCGCGCACGACCGCCCCGGCCTGCTCTACACGATTACGCGCACGCTGTCGCGCCTCGGCCTCGCCATCGCGCGCGCGAAAATCTCGACCGAAGGCGCGCGCGCCATCGACTCGTTCTACGTCGGCAAACTGACGTCGCCGGAGAAGCTGAAGGAATTGCGGGAGGCGCTGGAGAGCGCGGTCGAAGCGAAGTAGCGCTACGCCTTGATGCGCTCGAAGAGACCGCGCACGGCGGCCTTGGTGGCGACGAGCCGCGCACGCATCGACCCGTGCGACGCGCCCAGATGCTCGAACGTCCGATCCATATAGCTCGCTAGGTACTCCGCGCGCTCGTCGCTCGCGGGGTGCGTCATCTCCTGTAGATCCATGAAGTGCTCGACGAGGCCGAAGAGGTCGAGCGCGTCGTGCAGCGCGGCGGCGCCTTCGCTCGTGGCGAGGCCGGCGTCGGCGAGCGCGGAGACGCGTTCGCGCGTCGACATGGTGAAGTAGTCGAGACGATCCTTGGCGCCCGCGGCGAGTCCGATCGCGCACAGATACTCGATGTCGTAGCGACCACCGGGCGCGCGCTTGGTGTCCCACTCGGGGAAGGTGCGCGGCGCGAGCGATTCCACTTTGCGCCGCATGTCGATGAGCTGCGCGACTTCGGGCTTGCTGAACGGCCTGGCCGCGAACGAGCGCAGCATCCGTTGAAAGCGCCGGCGCACGTCTTCTCCGCCCCACCACGCCGCGCACTTCGCGAAGGCGACGCGCTCCCACAAGGACGCGCGCGACGTGAAGTAGTCCTCGTAGAACGTGATGTCCTGCACGAGCGGTGAGCTCGCGCCTTCCGCGCGCAGCCGGAAATCGAGCTTCAGGATGCGCCCGTCGGAGAACCACTGATTGACGACTTGCAGGCGCTGGGTGAGGTCCGGCAGGTCGACGCCGTCGGCGACCACCACCAAGTCGACGTCGCTGGTGATGCGCGGCTCGCCCACCGCGTACGACCCCAGCGCGAACACGGCGACGTGCTCGCGCTCGGGCACCATCTCGTCGAGCGCCGCGATCAAGTGCAACCGCGCCGCCGCCGCGCGCGCCAATTCTCCCGTCGCGCCGTGCGGTCCGGGGCCGAAATTGCGCCGCGCGCACTCGGCGAACGTGCGCAGGCGCAGGCGCTCGAACCATTCGCGCTGGCGCAGGCGCCGCTCTTCGGCCGCGACGCCGCGCCGCGCCGCGTCTTGCGCGGAGAAGCGTTCCCACTCCGCGATGGTGGTGAGTGTCTCGTCGACGCGGTCGCCGTGCTCGAGCAGCGCGTCCAGCGTCCCGATCTGCGCGCACAGCTCGCGCGTCAACAGCGACGACATCCCGCCGATCGCGACGATCAATTGCCGCGCGGGCGGTGAGTCGACCAGCATCTTGTAGAACGCCGTTTCGCTGCGCTCCGCGGCCGCGATCTGGGCGACGTGGACCAGAGTCTGGTCGGGGTCGCCGGTGGCGGCGACGTCTTCGAGCAGCAAGGGAAGCAGCGCTTCGAACGCCGCGCGCGCACCGCGATCCAGGAAGCGCGGGAACGACCCGTACGCCATCGCGTGCAGCGTGCGCATCGCGCGCGGGACATCGCGAATGTGGTACTGCTGCAGAACGCTCACCGCGCGCTCGTGGTCTTCGGGCAGCATCAAGAGCACCGAGTGCGGGTGCACCGGCTCGCCCGCGAAGAAGCTGTCGGCGAAGGTGCGTACGTTGTTCAAGTGTTTCGACAACGTCTCCACGAACGATTCGGTGGTGTAGCTCCCGAGCGGTCCCGTCGACACGCGCCGCGCGAGCAGCACCACTTCGGCGTCGGAGTCAGGCAGGGTGTGGGTCTGAAATTGGTGCATCATCTGCAGGCGGTGCTCGACCAGGCGGAAGAAGCGATACGCCGCGGTCAAGTTGTCGACGTCCCACGGCTTCAAGAGCTGCGCCTTCCGAATCAGCGCGAGTGCAACGAGCGTCGTGGGCGTGCGCAGGTCAACGCGCTGCGCGCCGTGCATCAGCTGGATCGCTTGCGCGACGAACTCGATGTCGCGAATCCCGCCCGCCATCAGCTTGATGTTGAAGCCGCGCTCGGAGTGCGACAGGTTCTCCTTGATCTGGTCGCGCATGGCGCCCACCGCTTCCAGCGGCGAGTAGGGAAGCGCGGGGTTGTAGATGAGCTTCGACAACATGCCGAGCACGCGCGCGCCGACGTCGGCGTCGCCCGCGATGGTGCGCGCCTTCAAGAGCGCCTGGAATTCCCACGGCCTCCCGCGATTCTCGTAGTAGACGCGCAGCGCCGACTCCGAGTTGACGAGCGGCCCCGCCTTGCCGTCGGGGCGCAAGCGCAGGTCGACGCGATAGAGGTAGCCTTCCTCGGTGAGCGCGTTGAGCGCGTCGGTCACGCGGCGCGCGACCTTGGTGTAGAACGCGAGCGTGTCTTCGTCGGCGTCGTCGCTCGCGAAGACGAGGTCGATGTCGCTGCTGTAGTTGAGCTCGCGCCCGCCGAGCTTGCCCATCGCGATCACCGCGAGCCCGCGCGGGTGGGTGTCGTCGACCGCGAGCTCGTCGTACACGATCTCGAGCACGACGCGCGTGCACGCGTCGGCGAGGTCGCTCAAGCGGCGCGTCACTTCCTCCACCGTCGCCGCGCCGACGAGGTCGAGCGCGCCGATCTTCAACAGTGCTTGCCGGTGCGTGCGCCGCACCGCGTTGAACTTCGCTTCCACGCTACGGAACGGTTCGACCTCCCGCTCGAGCCACTCTTGGTAGCTCGCGACGTCGTCGGGTGCGTCCCACGTGCGCTGCTCCATGAGCCAGTACACGAAGCCCGGCTGTCGAATGAGAATGTCGGCGAGGTGCTGGCTGGTGCCGAGCACGGTGGTGACGAGGTGCAGCACCGGCCGCGCGGCCAGCATGGTGCGCACGAAAACCGACGGGCTCGTGTTCTCGAGGTAGCGCTCGAGGTTGCGCACGGCGGCGTCGGGCGACGCGCTGCGCAAACACGCCTCCAGAATTTCGACCGCGTCCTTGTCGCTCGCGCCGTTCGCCAGCATGCGCGCGCACGCGGCGCGCACCGCGGTGGCGACCGCCACCGTCCCGTCGAAGCCGCACTCGCCGAGGCGAGCCTCCAGCGGCGCGCGCGCGGGAGCGCGGTCGGGCGCCGGGGCGTCGACGAGCGAGCGCATCATCTCCTCGTGGACGTCCTCGACGATTCCGCCCAGGAGCGAAGCGCGTGCGTTCGGGTCGGTCGTCTTGCTCATGCTTTGGGGAGCGGATAAAGTACGATCAACATATCACTTGCGTCGGCGACGACTCCACCGTAAACTACCGGGCGTGAAAAAGATCGAGGCATTCATCAAGCCTTTCAAGCTCGACGACGTCAAGTCCGCGCTGATGGAGATCGGCGTGCAGGGGCTGACGGTGTCGGAAGTGAAGGGCTTCGGCCGCCAAAAAGGCCACACCGAGCTCTACCGCGGGAGCGAATACCGCGTCGACTTTCTCCCCAAGAGCAAGCTCGAGATCTTCGTCGCCGACGCCGACGTCGAGCGGGCGGTCGAGACCATTATCAAAGTGGCGCGCACCGGCTCGATCGGCGACGGTAAGATCTTCATCCTTCCGGTCGAAGACGCCGTGCGCATTCGCACCGGCGAAAGCGGCGAAGACGTTCTCTAGCTCGGCACCCCGCGCGCGTTCGCGCGCAGCACCATGATCGTACTCGGCATCGAAACTTCCTGCGACGACACGTCGCTCGCGCTCTACGCGCGCGACCGTGGTCTGCTCGCGAATCTCACCGCGAGCCAGCTCGTGCACGAAGAGTACGGCGGCATCGTGCCCGAAATCGCGTCGCGCCAGCACCTGCGCACGCTGATGCCGGTGTACGACGCCGTGCTCGCGCGCGCCGGATTGCACGCGCACGACCTGGACGGCATCGGCGTGAGCAACGGCCCCGGCCTGGTGGGGTCGCTATTGGTCGGCGTCGGCTTCGCGAAGTCGCTCGCGATCGGACTGCGCAGGCCCGTGGTGGGCGTCCACCACATCGAAGCCCACGTGCTCTCGAACGAATTGGGCGGCGAGCCGCTGCGCTGCCCATGCGTGGTGTTGATCGTATCGGGCGGACACACCGCGCTGTATCGCGTCGAGCGCGTCGGGCGCTACCAGCTGGTCGGCAACACGCGCGACGACGCCGCCGGCGAAGCCTTCGACAAGATTGCGAAGCTGCTCGGGCTCGGTTTCCCGGGCGGCCCCGTCGTCCAGCGCGCCGCCGAAACCGGCGACGCACGCGCGATCGAATTCCCGCGCGCGATGCTCGACCGCGAGGGCTTCGACTTTTCGTTTTCCGGATTGAAGACGGCGGTGCGCCAGTACGTCGAAGCGCGCCGCGAGCTGACGCCGCGGCTCGTCGCCGACGTGGCGGCGTCGGCGCAAGCGGCCATCGTCGACGTGCTGGTGGAACGCACGCTCCAGTGCGCGCGCGCCCACCGCGTGGGCCACGTCTACCTGGCCGGCGGAGTCGCCGCGAACCGCCCGCTGCGCGCGAAGATGCAAGCCTCCTGCGACGCGGCCGGCATTTCCTACCACGCCCCGCTGCTGGAGTTTTGTACCGACAACGGCGCCATGGTCGCGCGCACCGCGGAGCTCTTGCTCTCGTCGGGTCGCGACGACGGATCGTCGCTCGACGTCTTCACGCGCGGCGCGATCGCGTCGTGGACTTGACGTTCGTGCTATAATTCCCGCGTTCAATCCTCAGTCCCCGGCCATCCTCAACTGGGAGGTCCAGCATGCCAGGCAAGTTCGAGCTCAAACGAGCCGTCAACGGCAAGTTCGTCTTCAATCTCAAGGCTGATAACGGTGAGACCGTTCTCACCAGCCAGACCTATGCATCGCGCGGGTCCGCGCTCGCGGGCGTCGCGTCGGTCAAGAAGAACGTCTCGCTGGCCACGCGATTCGATCGCAAGGTGGCGAAGAACGGCTCCGCGTACTTCGTACTGATGGCGGCGAACGGAAAGCAGATCGGCCGCAGTGAGACCTACACGAATGCTTCCGCAATGGAAAAGGGCATCGTGTCGGTGCGTAAGCACGCGAAGGCGGCGAAGATCGAAGACCTGCGCTAGGTGTGTTGTTTCCGGGTCGGCGCGCCGAATCATCGCGTCGCGCCGGCCCGGATTTCCCGCCGCGGCAGGATCTGCCGCGTCCTCTCTTCCTCGTTGTTCCTCGTGATTCCCCGTCGTTCCGCGCGCTGACGCGGAAAATGTCTCCCACTTCCGCGGCGCGGTTCGTGCAAACGCAACGCGTCGTGCTGGTCCCGCGCGCTCCGAATCGCGGGCATTCCTTGGCATATTCTTTGCCCTTTTGCCCCCGGTTAAGTGTCTCTCGCAGTTCGTGTTCTGGCTGTAGGCGGCGCCATGCAAGCACCCGACAACTCGAGTTATCGCATCCTCGTCGCGGACGACGAGCCCCACATCCGTCAAATCCTGCGCTTCACGCTCGAACGCGCGGGCTATCAGGTTTTCACGGCCGCGGACGGCGAAGAAGCACTCGCGCGCGCGGCCGAGATCAAACCGAGCCTGGTGCTGCTCGACGTCATGATGCCGAAGATCGACGGATACGAAGTGTGTCGCAAAATGCGGCAAGACTTCAGCCTGAACCAGATTCCCGTGATCATGCTTTCGGCGCGCGGCGACCAGCGCGACCGCGTCGCGGGGCTGGAGGGCGGCGCCAACGACTACCTCGTCAAGCCCTACTCGAACGAAGAACTCTTGCTGCGCGTCAAGAACGTGCTGGAGTGGAACATCCGCCAGAAGGAAGCGAACCCGCTCACCGGACTCCCCGGCAACACCGCCATCGAGCGCGAAATGATCGCGCGCATCAGCCTGAAGAAGCCGTACGCGTTTCTCTACATCGACATCGACAACTTCAAGGGCTTCAACGACTACTACGGCTACCAAAAGGGCGACGACATCATCGAGTTCCTGGCCGACATCCTGCGCCGCACCATCGTCAAGCTGGGCGGCAACGAGGATTTCGTGGGCCACATCGGCGGCGACGACTTCGTGATGGTGGTGCCGCCGTCGCGCGCCGAAATCATGGCTCAGTACGTCGTCGACGAATTCGACAAAGGCACGCTCCTCCTGCTCGACCAGGAGGATGTGAAGCGCGGCTACCTGGAAGTGCGTGACCGCCAAGGCGAGCTCAAGCGCATTCCGGTGATGTCGGTGACCATCGCGCTCGTGAAGAGCACCGATAACCAGATCGAGCACTTCGCCGAAGTGAACGACATCGCGTCGAGCTTGAAAGAATACGGCAAGCGTATCGAAGGCAGCGTGGTCGTGAAGGAGCGCCGCCAAGACGGCGCGCCCGTGCGCCCGCAAACGCGAAAGTAAATCGACATGGACATTCGCACCGCCGAAGACAAGACCGCCGTCCTGGAAGCGCTGCTCAACGAGGCGCGCATCGAGGCCAACCAGCTGCGCCAGCGCCTGGAGTTCTATCGCCGCGTGATCGCGTCGACGCGCCTCGTCATGGGGCACGAGTTCAAGAAGCCGACCACCGCCATCAGCGGCTACCTCGAGCTCGCGCACGAGGACGTCGCGAAGGCGGGGCTCAAGGACGCGCTCGCGTTCATCGAGAAGGCGCGCACCGAGTGCGCGCTCTTGAACGAGCTCAACGCGTTCTACCTCGACCTGCTCAAGGTCGACGGTGGCAACGGCGACCCCTTCGTCGAGTCGATGGACTTGCTCGAGACCGTGGTCGACGCCATCGAGCAGACGCCGGAGCGTTTGCGCGCGAAGGACCGCGTGCGCATCGTGGTGGCCGACCGCTTCCCGCGCGTGCGCCTGAATCGCTACGCGGTGAAGCTGATCGTGCTCAACCTGCTGGAGAACGCGCTCAAGTATTCGCCCGCCGACTCGCAAGTGCGCATCGAAGCCGAGACGTCGCGCGACAAGCGCGGCGCCGGCGACCGCGACCTCCTCAAGCTGCGCGTGACCGACAACGGCGCCGGCATCGCGCCCGACGACGTGAAGCGCATCTTCATGCCGTTCGTGCGCGTGGCGCCCGACAAGGTCGAGGGCACCGGATTGGGGCTCACGCTGGTGCGCCACCTGGTGGACATGTGCGAGGGCGAGGTGTCGATTCGGAGCGAACCCGGCAAGGGCACGACGGTGCACGTGACGCTGCCCTTCGCCCCCTTGGAAGGCGCCGACGTGGTGCGGCCGTAATGCGATTCCCGGTTTGGAGACCGGGCTCGCCGCTCGTGGAGTCGAGTGTGTTGAGCATCCTCTACTTGAGATTCATCGAGCTGTTCGCGTTCTTCGGAATCGTGTTCGCCGCGCGTTTCCTCGGCGACTTCACCTACCGAACCGACATCCTGGTGGGACTGTTCCTCGCGGCCGCGTTCCTGCAGTACAGCGGCGAGTGGTTGTGGGAGGCGATCGGGTCGCGCCTGGGCTGGGACAAGAAACGCCGCAGCTCCGCGGTCATGTGGTACTCGAGCTACGTCGACCTGGCGGCGGTCATCGGGTTGATCTACTGCACGGGGACGGTGGAGAGCCCGTTCCTGTTCCTGCTCACGATCCCGCTCTTCTTCGTGTGCAACACCTTCTCGTGGAAGGTGACGGCCGCGTACTTCGTGACGGCGTCGCTGGCGTCGCTGGGTGTGCTCGGCTACCTCGAGATGCGCGGCACCATCGCGCACTACACCGTCTACCACGCGTCGCCGGGCGTGCACGAGCAACCGAATTACCTGGCTGGTTCGCTGCTCGTCATCGGCGCCTTCGTGAGCCTCGTCATCTATCTTTCGCACGCGTTCCAGGACCGCATGAGCACGTCGCTCGAACGCATGCGCCAGAAGCGTGAGGAATCGGAGACGCGCGCCAACGAGTTGTCGCGCCTCTACGACATCAGCACCGGCATCAACGCCGCCATCTCGCTGGAGACGCTGCTCAAGATCATCGCCAAGGAAGCGACGCTCCTGCTCGAGCGCCCGTGGGCCAGTATCATCCTGTTCAACCAGAAGCAGGAGATCACACACTCGGTGTTCGTGGGTGTGAATCAGAACCGCGAGCTCAAACTCGAGAAGAAGATGCGCCGCGGCGGGCTGAGCGAGTGGATCTGGACCCACAACTCGCCCATCGTGGTGGAGGACGCGACGCGCGACAAGCGCGCCAACTGCAGCGAATTCCTCACCCACTTCGGCATTCGCTCCATCGTGGGGTACCCGCTCACCAGCGGCAAGCAAGTCATCGGCGCCGTCTTCACCGGCGACTTCGCCGCGCGTCCGGTGTCGGAGAGCCACACGCGCCTCTTGACGACGCTGTGCCAGCAGGTCTCGGTCGCGATCGAGAAGAGCCGCCTCTACGATTCGCTCGAGCGCAAGATCCGCGAGCTGGAGCGGTCGCTGGACACGCTGGAGAAGACCAACATCCTCAAGTCCGACTTCGTGTCGCACGTCTCGCACGAACTGCGCACGCCGTTGACGTCGATCAAAGCCTACGTCGAAGCCCTGGTCGACCATTCCGACGACCCCAGCTTCATCCAGCAGAAAGAGTTCCTGGACATCGTGTCCAAGGAAACCAACCGCCTCATTCGTATCGTGAACGACGTCCTCGACGTTTCCAAGATCGAGTTCGGGCAGCGCCCGATGAAGCGCACCGCGGTCGACCTGGGCGCGGTGGTCGCCGACGTGCTCGACATGCTGAGCCCGTCGCTGCGCGAGCGCAGCCTGCGCATCGACGCCGACGTCCCCGCCGACCTCCCGCGCATCGAGGGCGACGCCGACATGATCAAGCAGGTCTTCATCAACCTGATCTCGAACGCGATCAAGTATTCGCCGCGCGGGACCACGGTGACGGTGGCGGCGCGCGAAGAAGCCGTCAACATCCTGGTCTCGGTCGCCGACCAGGGCGTCGGCATTCCCAAGGACGAGATCGGCAACGTCTTCGACAAGTACTTCCGCGCGCGCTCGCAGAAGGAGTCGAAGATGGAGGGCCTCGGGCTGGGGCTCGCCATCGTGAAGAACATCGTCGAGCAGCACGGCGGCGGGGTGCGCGTCGAGAGCCACGAGGGCAAGGGCAGCACCTTCTACTTCACGCTGCCGCGCGAGCACTGCTTCAACGACCTCATCGGCTACATCGGCGAAGTGGTCGACGCGCGCGAGCAGCTGCACGAAATGCTGGAGCTGATCGTGCGCATGATCGCGGAGCTCCTCAACGCCAAGCGCGTGTCGCTCATGCTGCTCGACAAGACGCGCTCGGAGCTGTTCATCAAGATGTCGTTCGGCATCGAGGACTGGGTGGTGGAGAACACGCGCGTCCAGGTGGGCCAGGGCATCGCGGGCATGGTGGTCGAGCGCGGCGAGCCGCTCCTGATCGCCAACATCGAGGAAAACGACATCTATATCGCGCCCAACAGCCCGCAGTACGAGACGGTGTCGCTGGTGAGCGTGCCGCTCCGCGTCAACGACGTCGTGGTGGGCGTGATCAACGTCAATAATAAGACCAACGGCCGCCCCTTCGACCGCGACGACTTGAACCTCCTCATGTCGTTCAGCGAGCGCATCTCGCGCGCGCTCGAGCGCGTACGCGTGGTCGACGATTCGCACACCTTCCTGCAGGACACCATCGAGGCGTTCAAGCGCATGCTGGAAACGCAGACCAAGACCCGCGTGATCGAGCAGGCCATCGACCACGCGGTGAAGGTGGCGCGCAAGATGTCGCTGCCCGAGAAGGACGTCAGCGTCATCCAGTACGTCGCCAGCGTGCACGACATCGGCATGACCGAAATCAGCGACGAGATCCTGAACAAGGCCCTCCACCTCTCGAGCGAAGAGATGCGCCAAATTCAGCGCCACACCGAGCGCGGCGCCGAATTGATTCGTCCGCTCGAGTTCGTGGAAGCGGTGAGCAACATCATTCTGTATCACCACGAGCGCTGGGACGGCAGCGGCTACCCGATGGGGTTGAAGGGCGACGAGATCCCGGTCGGCGCTCGCATCCTCGCCGTCATCGACGCCTACCAGTCGATGACGCTGGGACGCCCGTACCGCACGCGCAAGACCGCGGAGAGCGCGCTCGACGAATTGGTGGAGAACGCGGGCACGCAGTTCGACCGCGACGTCGTGGAGGCGTTCGTGGGCGTGCTCAAGGAAGACGGCAAGCTGGGTGCTCGCGACGAGCGCGAGCTGGTGCGCAGGCTGCGCGAGTCCCCGGTGGGCGCGTCGCACGACTAGCGGATTCGAACCGCGACGAACATGAACGAAAGCGCGAGAATAATCCACATGGCGAGCGCACCCACCGAGTACATGGTGGTGGCGGGGGTTCTGCTCGGCCTCGTGTTCTTGACGCTGTGGCGCGAGAGCATCGCGACCAACTCGCCGCTCTTCTTCGCGCGCACCATGGCGGCGCTCGCGTTCGCGACCAGCCGCGTCACCGTGGTGGTGTTCGCGTCGTCGATGATGAGCGCGCCGTCGGGGGCACCGTTCCTCTACTTGCTGCTCAACTTCGCGTCGATGTATCTCGCCGCGCGCTGCCTGCCGGTCGGCGTGCACGAGCGGCGCGTCAATGTCGGAGACACCGACGAGGCGCCCGAGACGGCGTCGCCGCGCGGAATCGGAGACGCCGAGTGGCGCACCGTGAAGTACCAGACCGCCGTGTTCGGTCTCGCGGCCGGCATCATCTACGTCGTGGTGCCCCAGATCAACCACGCGGGCTTTTCGGTGCTCGGCTTCCTCGGCGCCATCGTGCTCGGTGCCACCGTGCGCGTGTGCAGCGCGCTGTTCACCGCGTCGCGCCACGCGATTCCGGAAGTGCGGCCGGTGCTGTTTCTGTTGGTGGGGTCGCTGGTGACGTCGTGGCTCTTGGTGGTCGGAGCCGGCACCACGTCGGGGCCCACCACCGCGATGCTGATTCGCACCGCGCAGATCGCCGACATCTCGGCGCTGGTCGCGGGCCTCTTGTCGCTGCAGACCAACTACATCGTGATCGGCGCGCGCATGCGCCGCGAGGCTGAAGAAAAGGACCTCGAGATCGGCCAGGCGCGCGCGGAGCTGACCCTGCTCAACCGCGTCGCGTCCGACATGTACGAGGACTCGCACTCAATGATCCGCCGCCAGCAGGACCACTCGCGCTCGCTCATTCGGCGCGCGGAAGGACTCGAGCGCATCCTCGAGATCGGCGTGCGCATCCAGCAGCAGAAGAACGTCAAGGAGCTGCTGCAAATGGTGGCGGAGCTGGTGCGCGAGAATCTCGGCTTCGAGACCGTGGTCGTGCGCGTGCTCAACCGCCGCACGCAGGCGTTCGAGACCAAGGCCTACGTCGGGTTGAATCCGGAAGCGCAGGACACGGTGATGAACCACCGCATCTCGGTCGTCGACTACGAGCAGTCGATCGACCCGCGCTCGCGCGTGAGCCGCAGCTATTTCCTCAAGAACACGAACCCGTCGACGGCCACGCCCACGACCGACGCGGAGGGTGCCGTGCTGGTGAGCGACCACTGGGAGGACGTCGAACGCCTCATCGTCCCGCTCATCGACGACGACGCCGGCGAACAGACCATCGGCTACATCTCGGTGGAGAATCCCGGCGACCCGCGCCGCTCCGTGGTCGACGTCATCGACACGCTGGAGACCATCGCCACCCTCGCTGCGGTCGCGGTGCGCAATCTCAATCGTCACCGCGAGGTGGGCGAGAAGAACGACAAGCTCAAACAGTACGCCGAGAAGTTGTCGAGCCTCAATAAGATGAAGTCGAACTTCGTCGCCACCATCTCGCACGAGTTCCGCACGCCGCTCACGTCCATCAAGGCGTACTGCGAGACGCTCAACAAGAACGCGGAGTCGATCGACCGGCAGATCCTGAAAGAATTCCTGAAGGTGATCGAAGAAGAGAGCGACCGCTTGATGACGCTGATCGAGGACATCCTCGACTTCTCGCAGATGGAGTCGGGCGCGGTCCGCTTCGAGCGCACGTCGTGCAACCTGAACGAGATCATCACGGTGGCGGCCAACGAGCTGGAGAAGAATTTCGAGAGCAAGCGCATCACGCTGGAGACGCGCCTGCCCGCGACCGAAGTGAAGGTGCGCGCCGAGCGCGACCTCATGAAGCAGCTCGCGATCAACTTGCTGCACAACGCGTCCAAGTTCACGCCCGAGGGCGGCAAGGTGTGGATCCGTCTCGAGGACGAAGTGGTGAGCGCGCGCATCATCGTCGAAGACAACGGCATCGGCATTCCCGAAGACCAACTCGACAAGATCTTCGACCATTTCCACCAGGTCGACGGGTCGGCGACGCGGCGCCACGGGGGGACCGGCATCGGCCTCGCCATCTGCAAGAATATCGTCGAGTGGCACGACGGCCGCATCTGGGTCGAGAACGTCCCCGGCAAGGGCGCGCGCTTCGTGGTCGTGGTGCCGAAGAAGCAAGCGGTCGTGCGCAGCGAACTGCTCACGGACTACGTGTCGACACGCCGCTTCGAAGTCGAGCGCTACATGGAGCTCGTGGTCGAGCTGGTCGCTGAACTGCTCAACGTCAAGCGCGCGTCTCTCATGATGATCGACGACAACGGGCAGGAGCTTCGCATCGACAGCGCCATCGGCCTCGACGAAGACGTGGTCGAGCACGCGCGCGTGAAGCTGGGCGAAGCCATCTCCGGCCAGGTCGCGAGCGAGAACAGCGCCTTCGTGGTGCGCGACGTCGACCGCGAGCGCCACGTGCAGAGCGGTGGACCCGGCCGTCGCTACGAATCGAAGTCGTTCGTGTCGGTGCCGCTGCGCAAGGACGGCCGCGTGATGGGCGTGATCAACGTCACCGACCCCGTCGGCCGCGACCACCTCGACGAAGCCGACCACGCCCTGCTCGAGCTATTCGCCGACCGCGTCGTGCTCGCCATGGACGCGCTCTCCCATTTCAAGGAGAAGTCGCGCGAGTTCGAAGACGTGCGCGCGACCTTCAAGTCGATCCTCGACGCCAAGCGCTACATCGACACCCAGAACGTCGACGCGCTGTCGAACGTACTGCGCGACGTGGCCCACAAGCTGGGTATGAGCCCGGAGGAAAACGCGACCCTGCGCTACGTGTTCAACGTCTACGACCTCGGGCTCGCGAAGGTGGGGAGCAATATCATCAAACAGCCGCGCGAGCTGACGCACGAAGACCGTTTCGACGTGGAGCAGCACACCATCATCGGCACCGACATGCTCAAGCCGATCGAGTTCATCCCGCGCGTGCGCGACGCCGTGCTGTACCACCACGAGAACTTCGACGGCTCCGGCTATCCGGGCAAATTGAAGGGCGAAGAGATTCCGTTGGACGCGCGCATTATTCGCGTCGCGGACACGTTCCGCGCGCTGATTTCGCACCGTCCGTATCAGAAGCAATACAGCTTGGGCGAAGCCATCCAGGTATTGAGGCATCGCGCCGGGACGCTGTTCGACCCCAAGGTGGTCGACGCGTTCGTGGAAGTGGTCATGAAACACGCGGACAGCTTCCGCACGCCGAGCACTTCCGTCGAACCACGACGGGAGCTCGACCGGTCGATGCAGCAGCAAGGTTCAATTAAGGAGGACTGACAATGGCGCTGGGCAAGATTCTGGTAGTCGACGACGAGGTGTACATCCTGCACATCCTCGATTTCAGCTTGGGCGCGGAGGGATTCGAAGTGATCACCGCGAACAACGGCGAGCTGGCGATCGAGAAAGCCAAGCAGGAGAAGCCGAACCTGGTCGTGCTGGACGTCATGATGCCGGTCCTCGACGGCTACGAGACGTGCCGTCGTCTGAAGCGCGACCCCGAGACCAAGAACATCCCCGTCGTCCTCTTGACGGCGAAGGGACGCGACCTCGACAAGCGCTTGGGCTACGAAGTCGGCGCGGTGGATTACATCGTGAAGCCGTTCAGCCCCAGCCGTCTGATCGAGCGCATCCAGGAGATCCTGGGGTGTCGGAAGTAACGCACACGCTTCGCTCGCGAAGCGTGCGCGCGCGGGTCCTGTCGCGCAGCAGCCCACAGCGCCGGGCCTACCGCGCCTCCGCACTAGTAGTCCCGGACTTGTGGGCGCCCGCTGCGCGCCACCCGCGCTTGCACGCTCGGCAGTGCTATACTGCCGCGCATGCGGCCAGATCCCACTACGTCGAATGACGCGGCGCGCTTTGCGCGCGTCGTGCTCCCCATTCCCGTCGACCAACCCTTCACGTATCAGATTCCCGAAAACCTGCGCGGACGCGTGAGCGTCGGCTGCCGCGTCGAAGTTCCGTTCGGCAAGCGCGAGCTGTCGGGCGTCGTGGTGGACTTGATCGAGCAGAGCGACGTGCCGCGCACGCGCCCGATCCACGAGGTCGAGGACGCGTTTGCGCCCGCGTCGCTGCTGGAGCTGGCGAATTGGATCGCGTCGTACTACGGGTGCTCGCGCGGCGAAGCGATGCAGTCGGTGCTGCCGCCCAGCATGCGGCGCGCGAAGGTGAAGCCGCGGCCGACCGGCCTCTTGCGCGTGGTCGACGAAGCGCTGCGCCGCGGCGGCGAAACCAGCGACGAGTACGAACGCGCGCGCGCGTCGCTCGCGCGCGCCAAGCGCCAGCTCGCCTTGCTCACCGAGTTGGTGAGCGCGGGCGGCGAAGCGATGGTGCCGGTGGTGCTGGAAGAATGGGGCTACGCGCGCGACGTCCTCGACGGGCTGGTCGAGCGCGGTGTCGCGCGCATCGACGCGGTGGAGTCGGCCTCGCCGCTCGACGCGCTGGAAGCGCACGTCGAAGCGCTCAACGACGCGCAGGAGCGCGCGCTCGCGCGCGTGGTCGACGCGCTGGGCTCGCGCGAATTCCGACCCATGCTGGTGTACGGCGTCACCGGAAGCGGCAAGACCGAGGTCTACCTGCGCGCCGCGCGCCACGCGGTGGAAGCGGGCGGCGGGTGCATCGTGCTGGTGCCGGAGATCGGGCTCTTGCCGCAGGCGACCGCGCGCTACCGGCGCGCGTTCGGCGACCTCGTCGCCATCATCCACAGCCGCCTCACCGGCCCCGAGCGCTTCGAGATTTGGGAGCGCATCGAGCGCGGCGAACACCGCGTCGTGGTGGGACCGCGCTCGGCGGTGTTCAGCCCGGTGCGCGACCTGCGCCTGATCGTCGTCGACGAAGAACAAGACGAGTCGTACAAGCAGGACGACAAGCCGCGCTACCACGCGCGCGCGGTGGCGCTGATGCGTGGCAAGATGGAGAAGACGCCGGTGGTGCTGGGGTCGGCGACGCCGTCGGCGGAATCAATGCGGTGGGCGCGCGAAGGAAAGTACGCGTTCGCGCGCCTCTCCGAGCGCGTCGCGGGCGGCGTGCTGCCCGAAATCGAAATCGTCGACATGCGCGAGCCCGATGCGCGCGGCGCTGTGTTGTCGCCCAAACTCTCCGAGCACATCGAGCGCACCGTCTCCGCGGGGCGCCAGGCAATCGTGTTCCTGAACAAGCGCGGCCACGCGCGCACGGTGCAGTGCTCGACGTGCGGGTGGGTGGCGATGTGCAAGAACTGCGACGTATCGCTCACGTTCCACCGCGTCGACAACCGGCTCAAGTGCCACTTGTGCGGGTTCTCTCGCGCCACGCCGTCGCAGTGCGACGCCTGCAAGAGCCGGCTCCTCCGTTACACCGGCGTGGGCACGCAGCGCGTCGAGCTGGAGCTCAAATCGATGTTCCCCGGCGTCGGCGTGCTGCGCATGGACGCCGACACCACGTCGGGCAAAGAAGGGCACCGTCGCATCCTGGAAGAATTCAGCACTGGCGCGTATCCGATTCTGCTCGGCACGCAGATGGTGACGAAGGGGCATCACTTCCCGAAGGTCGGCCTGGTGGGCGTCGTGAGCGCGGAAGAAGGATTGAACTTCCCCGACTTTCGCTCCGCCGAGCGCACCTTCCAACAGCTCACGCAAGTCGCCGGCCGCGCGGGTCGCGCCGACGCCGCGGGTCGCGTCGTGATCCAAACCTACACGCCCGACCACGCGGTGTTTCGCCACCTGTGCGCGCACGACTACGACGGCTTCATGGACGAAGAGCTCGCGCTGCGCAAGCACCTCGGCTATCCGCCGTACGCGCGCATCGTGCTGGCGTCGTGCAGCGGCACCGACGCGCAGGCACTGTCGTCGTTCATGGAGGAGTGGGCGGTGGCGTTGCGGGCGGAGTTGTCGACGCGCGGCGTGGTGGTGCTGGGTCCGTCGCCACCCTTGGTGCCGCGGGTGAAGAATCGTTTCCGCGAACAAGTGCTCTTGAAGGGCGCCATCACGCAGGTGCACAAGGACGCGGCGCTCGCCGGCTTCAAGCGGCTGGCCGACGCGCGTCGGGGCGGGAGCGGCATCGAGCTGCGCTGGGACGTCGACCCGGAGTCTTTCTTCTGGTAAGTCCCCGGCTAAACGGATGGCCCAGGCCCGGTTGCCCCGGCGGCGGTCAAAATTCGCCTTGACACTCGCGCCCGCGTCTCTTTAAATGGAGGCGTTCGACTGGTCCATCCCCGAGTATGGATCCGCGTAAATGACCCACCTCGGCGGCTCCTTGAACCTGCCGCCCGGGACAAACACTCAGCCCAAGCATAGAATTCGGAAACGCCAACCCCCCAGAAATGGGTTGCTCGATACAGAACCGTTGAAGTAAAGGTCGGCCGGACTCCGTTCAGGTCCCCGATCTCCCCATTCTCGTAGGAAGGAAACATGCGCAATGAGAGCTAGGCTGGTCTCGATCCTGGGGTTCGCGGGAATCGTCGCCGTCGCGGCCATCGGCTGCAAGTCGGTAAACACGACGAGCATGATCCTGCGCAACCAGGAAGGGAACTACGACCTCGCGCTCAAGCTCGGCCGCGAAGAGTTGGCGAAGAATCCCAACGACGCGGAAGCGCACTTCCAGATGGGTTTCGCGTACAGCCAGCTCGATTCCGTCGGGCTCGCGTACGAGCACTTCATGAAGGCGAAAGAACTGGACCCGAAGAAGGAGAAGCTCGTCGCCGACAACATCCAGAGCAACTTCGCGAAGCACTACAAGCTCGGGCAGAACGCGTACAACCGCATCGACTACAAGACGGCGACGCACGAATTCTCCTTGGCGACGCAAGCGGACCCGCGCCAGGCGATCGGGTTCTACAACCTCGGCAGCTCGTACTTCGCGCTGGCCGGTGTCGATACCACGAGCGCGAGGAAGGATTACGAAGAAGCCCTGAAATCGGCCGACAAAGTGCTGTCGATCTCGAACCCGAGCGAGCAGACGTACTCGCGCGCGCTCACGCTGGCCGGCAAGTCGCTCGTGCAGCTGGGCCGCGAGGAAGACGCCGTCGAGCGCTTCCGGCGCATGATCGAAGAAGACCCGGCCAATTACCAGATCATCCAGGATATCGGCAACGACCTTCTGAAGGCCGGCAACTGGAAGGGCGCCGCGATCTTCTTGAAGATGACGGCCGACGCGCGCGCGAAGATCGCCGCGGACGACGCCAACGTGTACTACAACCTCGGCGTCGCGTATTACAATCTGCGCGACGAGGATCCCAACGCGATCACCGAGGCCGTGGGCTACTACCAGAAGTCGCTCGATCTCGCGCCCGACGATCCCGCGACCGTACTCAACATCGTGCTCGCGTACACCGCGGGCAGCGACTGGGACCAAGTCACGCAGTGGGGCGAGAAGCTGGTCAGCTTGAACCCCAACGACCCGGCCGGCTGGCGCTTGCTCGCGACCGGATATCAGAAGCTCGGAGACATGGACAAATTCAAGGAGACCATGGATCGTTACGACATGCTCCAGAAGAAGTAGGCGAGCCTGCGGAAGGGTCCGGGCCTTCGTCGCCGGAGTGGAACGCGATTTGCAACGTTCCGCGGCGGGCGGCGGGGTGGAAGAGCCTCAATATCGATCACCGAAGCTCATAGGTTCTTTCTCTCAAACCATTTAATACTCAATCCATCGATCGTCGATACACGCCGGAGACGGCGACCAAGTTCTCAATCACTGTGACGTGGCGTAAACCACTGTTGACGCTTTAAACTTTCTCCCATCGGGCGGCCAAGCCCGAACCTACCTATCGTGTCTTCCACAGCAAAACGAATGGACATCGCGGAACTCAAGGGCAAGACCATCTCCGAGTTGCTCGATGTCGCCAATACCCTCGAGCTCGAGGGAACTAGCAGCCTGCGCAAGCAGGAATTGATTTTCAAGATTCTCGAGGCGCAGACCCAGCAGAACGGGCTCATCTTCGCTGAAGGTGTTCTCCAGGTTCTGCCGGAAGGGTACGGATTCCTCCGTTCCACCGATTACAACTACCTGCCGGGCCCCGACGACATCTACGTCTCGCCGTCGCAGATCAAGAAGTTCGATCTGCGCACCGGCGACACCGTCTCGGGACAGATTCGCAGCCCGAAGGATTCGGAGCGGTACTTTGCGCTCTTGCGCGTCGAAGCGGTCAACCACGAGCACCCCGACGTCGCCAAGACCAAGCCGTTCTTCGACAACCTGACGCCGCTGTATCCGCAGGAGGCGTTCAACCTCGAGCACGATCCCGAAGATCTCTCGACGCGCTTGATCAACCTCATGTGTCCGATCGGCAAGGGACAGCGAAGTCTGATCGTCGCGCAGCCGCGCACCGGTAAGACGATCCTCCTGCAAAAAATCGCCAACGCGATCACGGCCAACCATCCCGAGGTCTACTTGATCGTGTTGTTGATCGACGAGCGCCCGGAAGAAGTCACCGACATGGAGCGCTCCGTCAAGGGCGAGGTTATTTCGTCGACCTTCGACGAACCGGCCGAGCGCCACGTCCAGGTGGCCGACATGGTGATCGAAAAGGCCAAGC
>CAZLLI010000015.1:0-43581 GCA_964560355.1 uncultured bacterium
TCGACACCCTCGAGCGCGGGTGCCGCAACCACCAGATCGACTACCACCTCCTTCGCACCGACACGCCCTTCGACCGCGCGCTGACCGCGTACCTCGGCAAACGCGCGCGCATGGGATAACGCGTGGGCTTTCTCAACGTCGCATTTCTGATCGGCCTGGTCGCGGCCGCGGTGCCGATCATCATTCACCTACTGAATCGCCGGCGGGTGAAGCGCGTCAAGTTCTCGTCGCTCGAATTCCTCGACGAAGTCAACAAGCAGCGCATGCGCCGCATCAACTTGCGGCGCATCTTGATCCTGATTCTGCGCACGCTCGCCATTCTGGCGCTGGTGTTCGCGTTCGCGCGCCCCACGCTCCGCACCGGGATGCTGTTCGCGGGTTCGGTGCCCAAGAACGTGGTGGTGTGCCTCGACGCCAGCTTCAGCATGGGCGTCGCCATGGAGAGCGGGACCGCCTTCGACGCCGCCAAGAAGATCGCGTCCGACGTGGTCGACGAAGCCAACAGCCGCGACGTGATCAACGTGGTCGCGTTCGCGAAATCCGCCAACGCATTACTCGAGCAGGGCACGCGCAACAAGGGCGTCGTGAAGAGCACCATCGAGCGCGTGCCGCTCACCAGCGAGACGACGTCGATCCGCGGCGCCATCGACCGCGCGCTCGACGTGATCGCGAAGAGCGACGTGCAGGGCGGCGAGGTGTACGTGGTGTCCGACTTCCGCGCCAGCGACGACTCCACGCTGGTCGACGAAGCCAAGATCCCCGACGACGTGCGCGTGTACTTCATTCCCGTCTACGACGAAGACGTCGACAACGTCAGCATCGACAAGGTGGGCGTGCCGCGCAAACTCCTGCGCCCCGGCGAAGTGGTGAAGATCGGGGTGACCGCGACCAACCACGCGCGACGCGCCGACGCCAATGTGCCGCTCGAAGTCGTGGTCGACGGCGATCGCAAGGCGGAGCAAGTCTTGGCGCTCGCGCCGAGTGCGACGCAGACGGTGACGTTCCCGCTCTCGCTCGCGGAACCCGGCCGCTACCGCGGGCGCGTGGGCAAGAATCGGGACCGCCTGCCGGCCGACGACGACCGCTACTTCCTGATCGAAGTCTCCAACACGATTCCCGTCACCGTGGTGTCGGGGAAGCGCCGCGCGGCCGCGGGCGACGCCGGCCCGCCGTCGTCGTTCTACGTCGAGAAGGCGCTCAATCCGCGCGGGACCGCGGAGGGCGAATTCGCGGTGCGCGTCATCGACGAGCGCGACGTGACCGCGTCGGCATTGCCCGCGAACGGCGTCGTGGTGTGGGTCGACCCCCAGAACCTCGAGCCCAAGCGCATGGTGCTGCTCGAGCGCCACGTGCGACGCGGCGGCGGGCTGTTGGTGTTCCTCGGTAACGCCGACCCCGCGATTCTGAACGACTCCGCGTTGCGCGCGCTCGTCGGCATCCGCGGCGGAACCGAGAAGAGCGCGGAGTCGCGCGCGGCCTTCACGTCGTTCGAGAAGTCGCACGCCATCTTCAATCTGTTCACCAAGGACGAATTGGAATTGCTGTCGCGCGCGAGGGTGCGGTCGTACACCTCGGCGCGCGGCGTCGCGCCCGACTCCGCGCTCGCGTACGTGGGCGGCGGCGACCCCGCCATCTGGGAGTGCGTGCGCGGCCGCGGCCGCGTGCTCGTGTTCGCCGCCGCGCCCGACCTCGCGAGCGGCGATATTCCCCTCTCGCCCATGTTCCTCCCCCTCGTGCACACGTCGGTGTCGTACCTCGCCGCTTCCGGCGAAGCGCCCGGCGCCGACGAACACTTGGTCGCGTCGCCCATCACGTTCACCATCTCGCAGACCGGCCTCGACGAGTCGCAACTTTCCATCCGCGAACCCGGCGGCGAGTCGCTGAAACCTTCCATCGGAGAACGAAGCGCCGGCGACGTGCAAGTCGGCTTCGACCGTCCCGCGCGCCCCGGCTTCTATCGCTTGTACCGCGACACCACGCGCGTCGCGGAAGTCGCCGTCAACGTCGACCCGCGCGAGTCGAACCTCGCCGTGTCGAGCCTCGCCGGCGAGCGACCCAAGTCGGTGAGCGTCGTGCACGCGGGCGAAGGATTCCGCACCGACCTGCGCGAAGCCAAAGAAGGCCGCGAAGTCTTCGCCGCGTTCCTGCTCATCGCGGTCGCGGCGCTGGTCGCGGAGTCGGTGCTCGGACGCAGAGCATGATCGACAAGGTTCGACGTCTCCCACCTACGCAATCGCTCCGCGCCGCTATCGACGAAGCCGCGCGCTCCGCGAAGGAGATCGCGCGCGCCGAAGCGGGCCGCGCCATCGACGCGCCGCGCGGTAGCTACGCCGACAAACTGGCCGCGCGCCGGCGCGTGCACGTCTCCGGGCTCAAGGGCTCGTCGACGGTGCTGGTCGCGGAAGCGATCCGACAAGCGCTGGGTCGAAGCCTCCTCCTCGTCTACCCCGACGACGAAGCCGCGCAGGATGCGGCCTCGGACTTTCGCACGCTCTCGAGCGGGAGCGTGGTGCATTTTCCGGAACGCGCGATCGCGCCGCACCGCTTCGAGCTCCGTGAGAATCTGGCCGCGGGCGGCGATCGCAACGAGAGCCTGCTCAAGATTCTGAACGGCGGCGCCGACGTGGTGGTGACGAGCGTGCTGGGCTTGCTCGAGAAGACGATCCCGCGCGCGCAGCTCTCGTCGCACCAGCGGGTGCTGTCGACGGGCGACACGCTCGACCTCGACGCGCTCCGCGAGCACCTGGCCGACATGGGCTACGACGCGGTCACGGTGATCGAGGAGGCGGGGCAGTACGCGGTGCGCGGCGCGATCGTCGACGTGTTCGACCCGGCGTGGGATTTCCCGGCCCGCGTCGAGTTGGACGGCGACGAGATCGCGTCGATTCGCTCCTTCGACTTGGACACGCAACGGTCGATTGAAGCATTGCAATCGTGCACGATCCTGCCCGCCGGCAGTGTTCCCCTAGACCTTCACGCGGTCCAGAATCTTCGCGCCTACCTGGGTGACCGCGGCTTTGCCGCGGACCTCGTCGATCGAATCGCCGACGAAGCCGAGCACTCGCGCTCGTCGTACGTGTGGCGGCGTTACGCGCCGGCGCTCGGCATGACGGGCTCGCTGCTCGAGTTCTTCGTGGAGCCGCCGGTGGTGTGGTTCGTCGACGGCGAAGGCGTCAACCGCGTGCTCGCGAACGTGACGCGCGACTTCGCGCGCAACGCGCAGCGCGCCGAGGACGAATTCCCGCCGCTCGCGCTCGGCGACTACGTGCACGCGATCGACCACGTGCGCAGATACGCGGCGCCGGTCGTGATTCACTGGGGATTGACGGATGCGACGATCACCGCAGCACCGGTCGCGGACGCGGAGTTGAAAGCGGACTCGCTGGCGCCGCCGGTGGACGGCGAGCAATCAGTCCGATTCCAGACCGCGGCGCACCCGAGCGTCGTCGGCAAGCTCGACCCGCTCTTGAAACAAATCAAGTCGCTGGGCGCGAAGGGTGTCGACGTGATGATCTACTCGGAGACGCCGACCCAGCGCGACCGGCTCGCGGACATGCTGGGCGAAGACGAAGTGCTGGTGCACTTGCCGGTGGGATGGATCGCGAGTGGATTCATCTGGGAGCAAGCGCAGCTCGCGATCCTCACCGACCATCAAATTTTCAATCGCATGCTGGCGCGCCCGCGCAAGAAACGCGCGAAGCGCCGCACCACCACGGTTCGCACCGACAACCTGCAGAGCGGCGACTACGTCGTCCACGTCGACTACGGCATCGGGCGCTTCGTCGGACTCGAGAAGATCACCTCCGACGACGGCGCCACCGAATGCCTCACGGTTCGTTTCGACGGCGGCGACCGCATCTTCGTCCCGCTCGATCAGATTCACTTGGTCGAGAAGTACATCGGGCGCGAGGGCGTGGTGCCGAGGCTCGACAAGTTGAGCGGGTCGCGCTGGCAGGCAACCAAGGAGCGCGCGAAGCGCGCCATCGAGGAAGTCGCGCGCGACCTCCTGCGCGTGTACGCGGAGCGAGAGTTGGCGACGGCACCCGCGTTCGGACCCGACACGCAGTGGCAGCGCGAACTGGAGGCGTCGTTCCCGTACGAAGAGACGCCGCACCAGATCAGCGTGACGCGCGAGATCAAGGACGACTTGGAGACCGCGCACCCGATGGAGCGCTTGGTGTGCGGCGACGTCGGCTTCGGCAAGACCGAAGTGGCGATCCGCGCCGCGTTCAAAGTGGCGTCGAGCGGAAAGCAGGTTGCGGTGCTAGTGCCCACCACACTGCTCGCGTTCCAGCACCACCGCACCTTCACCGAGCGCATGAAGCAGTTCCCGCTCCGCATCGCGATGCTGTCGCGCTTCGTGTCGACGGCGGAGCAGAAGCAAACCGTCGCGGCGCTCCGCGAGGGCGGCGTCGACGTCGTGATCGGCACCCACCGCCTGTTCTCGAAGGACGTCGCCTTCCGCGAGCTCGGCCTGCTCATCGTCGACGAAGAGCACCGCTTCGGCGTGAAGCACAAGGAGCGCCTGAAGCAAATGGCGAAGGGCGTGCACGTGCTCTCGCTCACCGCGACGCCGATCCCGCGCACGCTGTACATGTCTCTTAGCGGGTTAAGAAAAATCTCGCTCATCGAAACGCCGCCGCGCAACCGCCACCCGGTGAAGACCGAAGTGACCGCCTTCGACGAAGACGTCATCGCGCGCGCCATCTCGGAAGAAATCAGCCGCGACGGGCAAGTCTTCTTCGTGCACAACCGCGTGCAGTCGATCCATTCGCTGCGTGCGTTCCTCGAGAAGCTCCTGCCCGGCGTGCGCTTCGGCGTCGCGCACGGCCAAATGAAAGAGGACGAGCTCGAGAACGCGGTGCTCGACTTCATGAATCGCAAGTTCGACGTGCTCGTCGCGACCATGATCATCGAGTCGGGCCTCGACTTCCCCAACGCCAACACGCTCATCGTCAACCGCGCGGATCGCTTCGGCCTCGCACAGCTGTACCAGTTGCGCGGGCGCGTGGGGCGCCGCGAGCAGCAGGCGTACGCGTACTTCATGGTGCCGCGGCAGATTTCGCTCACACCGCAGGCGGTGAAGCGGCTGCAAGCGATGGAGGAGTTCGAAGAATTGGGGAGCGGCTACCGCCTCGCGATGCGCGACCTCGAGATTCGCGGCGCCGGCAACGTGCTCGGCACCGAGCAGCACGGGCACGTGGCGGCGATCGGCTTCGAGCTATACACCAAACTGCTCAAGGAAACCGTCGACCAGCTGCGCGGCGAAGCGCACGAAGAGGCGCCGCCGTGTCGCGTCGAAGCGCCGTACAGCTGCTACCTCCCCGACCGCTACGTCCCCGACGCCGACGAGCGCATGCTGCTCTACAAGCGCATCGCGCGCATGACCGACCCCGAGGAGGCGGTGGCGCTGGGCGACGAGCTGCGCGACCGCTTCGGCGACCCGCCGCCGCCGGCGCAGATGCTGGTCGACCTCGCCCACCTGAAGCTGGAGGCGAGCCGGCTCGGGATCGTCCTCGCGCAGCTGCGCGACCCCGGCTACCGAATGCTGGCGCGCGAGCGCGTCGACCCCGCGAGCCCGGCCGCCTCCGTCCCGCGCGGGGAAGCAACCCTCGAATTCGCGCCCGGCCGCGCCCTCACCCCGGAGGCGGCCGCTCGGCTTTCGGAAACTTTCGGGCGCCGGATTCTGTTTAAGGCCGGGAGCACTTTTGCGGTGAGCCTCATCGGACAGCCGCCGACGCGTCTCGTCGACGAGGTGAAGAACCTGTTGCAAGTGGCTCGCTTCGCTAGTAAAATCAACAGCTTGCCAAAACGTTAGCACCATCCCTCCGCGCCTTCCAAGCGTGTAGGAAAGGAGTCTTGTTCGATGAGGATTCAGAGGAGTTGGCTCGCGCTCGCCGTACTCGCCGGCATCGCGGTCACCGGTTGCTCCAAGCGCGAAGATCTCAAGGTCGCCGAGTTCAAGGACCAATCCATCACCGTGGCCGATTTCGAGCAGGCCTACCAGCGAGTCGACCCCGCCTATTTACCCAAGGCGACCGGCCTCGACGGCAAGAAGGAATTCTTGAACACGATGCTCAACAAGTACGTCATGGCCTACAAGGCCGACGAGTTGGGCTACGACAAGGATCCGTCCGTCACGCAGAGCATGGAGATGTTCTCGCGCATGGCGCTGCAAGTCGCGTACTTGAAGAAGCAGGTGGCGGACAAGATCACGGTGTCCGACGCCGAGGTCAAAGCGCACTACGACAACACGGGCACGTCGATGGAGTGCAAGCAGATCCTGACCGACACGCCCGAAGAGGCGCAGGACGCGTACCAGGCCATCCAGGACGGACTCGACTTCGACTCCGCCATTCGCCAGTACTCGAAGAACGAAGACGCGGAGACGGGCGGCATGGTGTTCACCGCCGTCTACGGACAGCTGACGCCGGAAGTGCAGGAGGCGTTGTTCGAGGTTCCCATCGGTGGCGTCACCGAGCCCGTCATGACCGCGCAGGGCTGGGTCTTGATGAAGGTGCTGCGCCGCAACGAAGGCCGCGCGAAGCCGCCCTTCGAGGACGTCAAGGAGGACTACACGACGCAGGTTCGCAACCTCAAGGAAGCGGTCGCGCTCAACAAGTTCACCGAGGACTTGCGCACGGAGTACGGCGTGACGTGGCACTACGACAATATCGCGGTTGCGTTCAACGCGCTCCCGCCCGACCGTCCGTTCGACGACGCGCCGGCGCGCAGCCAGGAAGTCTATCCGCTCCTCTTGTTCGATCCGGCCGATCTCGACAAGCCGCTGGTTACCTGGCAGGGCGGCAAGCAGATCACCATCAAGGATTTCTCGGACTTCTACGACCAGGCGTCGTTCTTCAACCGCCCGCGCCGCAACGCGCGCTACGGCGGCATCCGTCAGTTCTTGGTCGAGCGCATCATGAACGAGATCTCCGCCGACGTGGTGCGCAAGTCGGGGATCGAGAAGGACCCGGAAGTGGCGCGCGCCCTCAAGGCCAAGAAGGAGGAGATCATGGTCAATCTCCTCTACCAAGATGTGATCAACAAGGAGACCGTCGTTTCCAAGGAAGAGATCAAGAACTACTACGACGGCAACATGGAGCAATTCCACAACCCCGAGAAGCGCCGGTTCGGCGTCGTCCTGGCGGGCGACGTCGAGTCGGCGCAGCAGGCCTACCGCGAGCTCCGCGCCGGCAAGCCGTTGCGCACCGTCGTGATGGCGTACTCGGTCGACGAAGAGACCAAGGCCACCAACGGCGAGACGCAGGAAGTCGCGCTCGGTGCGCAGCCCGAATGGGACGCGGTTGGTTTTTCGCTGCGCAAGGTAGGCGACGTGTCGGAACCGTTCCAGACCTCGCGCGGCTGGGTGGTGCTCAAGCTAATCGAGCGCATCGACGAGAAGTACTTCTCGCTCGACGAGGCCGAGGGACGCATCGAAGCGGCGCTCAAGCAGCAGAAGAACGACCAGCGTCTCGACGAGATGCTGGCGAAGTGGAAGGAAGAAGTGGGCGTCGTCATCCACGAGGACAATCTCGCCAAGACCAAGATCGTCGAGCGCCCGGCGCCGGCCGTGCCGTCGGCCGCGAGCGTGAACTGACGGCGTTTCGCGAGGAGACGATGACGTCGAATCGACCGATCGACGCAACGATAGGGGGCGCCTCGCCCCCTATCGCGTTCCGGGGGCGAGGGCGTCGCGCGCTGGCGGCGCTCGCGACCGTGCTGGTCGCGGCCGCGGCGGCGTGCGAGCGCCGCGACGTCGGCCACCCCGCCGTCGACCCCGGGCCCGTGGTCGCGCGCATCAACGGCCAGCCCCTGTACCGCGTCGACCTGGACGCGTATCTTCCCGAAGACGAGTTCGCGCTGTCGACCATCGAGGAGCGGCGCACCTACTTCGACCGCTGGGTGGCCACGCAGCTCCTGTACGAAGAGGCGGCGCGCGTCGGCATGGGCGTCTCCGACGAGATCACGCGCAAGATGGAGCAGTACAAGAAGGACTTGATCGCGGACCGTCTGGTCGAACAGGTGCTCGACGAGCGCGCCATCGTCACGCGCTCGGAGGTGGCGCGCTACTACCGCAACCACAAGGGCGAATACAACCTCGAGGTGCGCGTGAGCCACATCCTCACCAACACGCTGGAAGAGGCGGAGGAAGCCAAGGAGATGCTGAAGACGCGGCCCTTCTCGTGGGTGGCGCGCAAGATGTCGGTCGACAAGCACACCGGCGCGGGCGGCGACCTCGGCTACCTCTCCAAGGGCAACATGCTGCCCGAGTTCGAGGACGTCGTGTTTCGCATGCGCCGCGGCGAAGTGAGCGACATCGTCGAGTCCGAGTTCGGCTACCACATCATCAAGCTGACCGACGTGCGCACGTCGCTGAACGAGCTCCCGTTCGAGCAGGTCGCACCCGAGATCTCGAGGACGCTCTTGATTCGCAAGCGCGCCGCGGTGTACGACAGTCTGGTCACCGCGCTGGTGGCGCGCGCCAAGATCGAAGTGATCGACCCCGATCTCAAGTTCGCGATCGCGCGCGCGGAGTCGTTGCGCACCGCGCGGGAGGCGGAGGACCGGGCCGCGCAGGGATTCACGAAAGCGCTGCCGGAGCCGGGCGAAGGGCGACCGAGCGCCGCGGGCACCGCGCCGGCGCAAGCGCCGCGCGACACCTCGGCGGCGTCGCCGCCGCCGGCCGCGAGCGAGGAGGCGGACACGAGTGGAAGCAACTAGGAGCCGTCGAAAGAGCGCCGTGCGCGCGTGCGTGGCCTTGCTGCTGCTCGCCGGCCTCATCGGCATCGCGTCGAGCGCGGTCGCGCAGCAGCGCCGCGTCATCGACCGCATCGTGGCCGTGGTCGACGACGACGCCATCTTCGAGAGCGACGTCGAGCAGGCGGTGCGTCAGTCGCTCATCCAGCGCGGCCTCACCAGCGTTCCCGCCGACGAACGCGAGAAGCTGTTCGACGAAGCGCTGCAAATCCTCATCAACGACAAGCTCGTTATCGCGCAGGCGTCGCGTCTCGGCATCGACGTGCCCTTCTCGGAAGTGGAAGCCGAGGTCAACAAGGCCATCGAAGAAAACCGCAAGGCGCTCGGCGGCGACGACGCCTTCAACGCGCAATTGGCCGCGGAAGGTCTCACGCTCGACGACCTCAAGAGGATGTACCGCGTCCAAATCAAGAACCGCATGCTGGTCGAGCGCGTACTGCGGCGCGACATGGAGCGCAAGCGCACCGAACCGACCGAGCAGGAATTGCGCGCGCTGTTCGAAGAGCACAAGTCGGAGCTGCCGCAGCGCCCCGAAGTCGCGCACCTGCAAACCATCTTCATGGGTTTCGACACTTCGCCGGGGGCGTCGAACGCGTCGCGCACCAAGATCGAAGCCATTCGCGCGCGCATCACGGCGGGCGAAGACTTCGGCGAAGTGGCGAAGAAAGAGTCGGAGGACCCGAGCGGCGCGCTCGGCGGCGACTTGGGCTTCCTGCGCCCCGCCGACCTGCGCGAGCCCGCCTTCGCCAACGCGGTTTCGAAGCTCAAGGTGGGTGAAGTGAGCCAGCCCGTCCTGACCGTATACGGCCACCACCTCATCCAGATCACCGAGGAGCGCAAGGCCACCGGCGAAGTGCGCGTGCGACACATCCTGGTGCGCGCGCAACCGACCGACACCGACATCGACGAGGTGTTCAAGCGCGCCAATTTCGTCTACGACGAGATCAAGCGCGGCGTCCCCTTCGACTCGCTCGCAGCGGCCAACAACACCGACCCCGCCGCCGGCAAGTACGGCGACCTCGGGTGGGTGCGCGTCGGCGAGCTCCCGCAATTCTTCCAGGATGTGCTGAAGGACATGAAGCCGGGAGACGTGAGCCAGGTGCTGCGCGAATCGGCCGGCTTCCGCATCGTGAAGCTGCTCGAGCGCGAAGCGTCGCGCCCCTACGAGTTCGCCGAAGTGCACGACGAAGTGAAGCGCCTGTACGAGCAGGAGCGCTTCGGCTCGAGCTACGACAACTACCTCGCCGAGCTACGCAAGAAGTTCCACGTCGAAATCCGGAGCTAGTGCAGCGACTCGCGCAGTCGACGCGCGAGCCGATCCGCCTGCACGCGAAGCTCCGGCACCGCCGTCGATTCCCACGAATCGGGGCGTCGCGGAGTTCCCAGCGTGAAGACGACCGATGAGGCGTGCCCGCGCGCGTCGACGACGGCGCCGTCGTGGTCGGTGACGACGCCGAGTCCGAGGGGATCGGGCGCGACGACGCCGCGCGTGCGCAGCGACGCCACGAGCGCATCCGGCACGCGCGCGAAGTCGCCGTCGGGTCCGGTGCAGTTGACGATTGCGCCGGCCTGGTAGCGTTCGACCGCGCCGCCGCGCTTCTTCACGCCCACCGTGATCGACTCCGCGCCCGGCGTCGCCTCCGCGACGCGACCCGCCACGATGGAGAGCTCGCGCCGCGCGATGAGCTGGTTGATCTCCTCCGCGATGCGCGTCGACATGCGGTGGCGGTGCGTGTCCCAAAACGGGCGCACGTGGCGCACGAAGCGCGCGCGTTCGCGCGCCGGCATGCGGTGCCAAAGCTGCGGCGTGACGGGGCGCAGGCCGTTGACGACGTCGCGCCAGTCGAGGCCGGTGCGGCTCGCCGCGCGCGACGCGTCGCGAATCATGCGCACGAGCGCGCGCGTCGACCCATCCCAGTTTTCCAGCGCGCGCGGCGGATCGACCACGGGCGGTTTGGCGGGCCAGTCGCGGTGCGAGTGGGGGAGTTGTCCGTGCCGCGACACCGCGACGAAGCCGGCCTCGTGGCCGGCGTCGCGGAGCGCCATCACCGCGTCGACCATGGTGAGGCCGGAGCCGATCATGACGACGGGGTTCTTCGTGCGCGGGAGATTCGCGAGCGCACCCGGCGCCCACGGGTCGACGACGTAGCGCGCGTCGGCGCGCAGCGCCCCCGCGAGCGGGTCGCGCGGCGGCAAGTTGCCGAGCGCGAGCACGACGCGGTCGGCGTCGAAGGACGAACCGTCGCGGAGCGTCAGCGTCGCTCGCGCGTCGGTCGTCGTGAGGTTGACCACGTCTCCGGGGCGGCGTTCGATCTCGACGTTGGCCGCGGCCCGCGACGCGGCGTCGTCGAGCAGCCACTCGAGATAATCGCCGTAACGCTTGCGCGGCACGAACGCGTCGCCCGTGACCGACGGGTCGTCGCGTCGAAGCCAGCGCAGAAAGTGGCCCTCGTCGTCGGCGAGGGCACCCATGCGACCGGCGGGGACGTTGAGCAGGTGGAGCGGGTGTTCGGTGGAATAGGCGACCCCGCGCGCGAAGCGCGGACCGCGTTCAATGAGAACGATCCGCACTCCGCGGGGCCACGGCAGTCGCGCCAGGTTCGCGGCAGTCGCTACCCCGCAGAACCCGGCGCCGATGATTGCAACGATGGGCATTCCGATACACTCCGATGAGAGTGTAATCGGAGTCTCATCGGAGCGTCAAGCCCCTATTGCGGCTTCCTCACCAGGGTGTACGTCCCGAAAAGGTCCTTCTCGAGGTCCATCCCGGCTTCGGCCCACCCCAGCGTCTTGCCCATCTCGCGGGCCGCGACGGAATCGTCGGTGTCGAAGGCGACCACCGCAAAGCCCACCCGCTCATAGAGCTCGCGCGGGAACGGGGAGCGCCCGTCGGCCCAGGGCTTGTAGGGTTCGCCTTCCTTGGACGGCGCCGGGCAGAGGTTGTAGATCAGCGCGAAGCCGCCCGGCTTCAAGAGCGCGAACACCGCGCGCACGAAGGTCTCGTCGTCGACGCGCAGGTGCACCAGCATGCGCGGGTCGACCTGCTGGTCGGGGTGGATGTAGCCGTGCTTCAGCGTGTTCTTCGAGATGAAGACGTCGTAGCCCGCGCCGACCGCGTCGACCACCGCGGTCTCGGCGGGGAACTGCCCGAACACCAGCTTCACGTTCCCGTCGCGACCCTTGCCGGCGACGTCGCAGCGCTTGATGGTCCCGGTGTCGCCGGCCTGCGAGTACATCACCTTGAGCAGCGCGTCGACTTCGACGCCGGTGGCGTCGGCGCCGAGCGCCGCGAGCGCGCGCAACTGCCCGATCGACCCGAAGCCGAAGTCGACCAGCTTCAACCCGTCGACGTGCTTCACGCCCGCGCGGCCCAGGATTTCCAGCGGTCGCGTGAACGCGACCGGCGTCCCGTAGCGCGTCAGGTAGAAGAACTGCTCGTCGAGGTCGCGCTTCACGTACCCCTTGAGCTGCTCCTCCGTCATGCCGCTCGCCGCCTCCATCGAGAGGGCTTCGCGCGTGTCCTTGTTGTAGTACGCCGCGCGCGGCGCGACCGGCGGCAAGCACGCGAAGCCGGTCAGGAACTCCTTCGCCAAAGACGACTGCACCTGCGCCGCCATCGCGGTCGCTTCGGTTTTCATTTGGTCGACGACGCTGCCCGGCGCCGCGAGCTCGGGCGCCGGCGTTTGACTCGAAAGGAAAAGAGCAATTGAAACGAGTTGACCGATCATGAAAGGGGTTCTCCCGCGTTGAGCCCTGCCGCCCGCAAGGGTCGCACGGGCGGGCGCCGGTGTGAAGAGCATACGTTCGGCCGCGCGGCCAAAAACGAACCGGCCACCCAGCGCGGGCTGGGTGGCCGGTGCACTACCAAGGCGACGCCTAGATTACTTCAGCATCACCATCTTCTTCGACTCGCTGTACTTGCCGGCCGTCAGGCGATAGAAGTACACGCCCGATCCCACCGTCGCGCCAGCGTCGTTACGACCGTCCCACGTGACTTGGTGCGAACCGTAGTCACGCACCTCGTTCACCAGCGTACGCACGAGCTTGCCGGACGCGTCGTAGATCGACAGCGTGACCGTTTCCTTCGTGGCCAGCGTGAACGAGATCATCGTGGTCGGGTTAAACGGGTTCGGCGTGTTCTGGTCCAGCGTCGCCGCCAACTTCTGCGTGGTTACTTCGGTCAGCGGAGAGAAATACTCGCCGTCCGCGTCCACAACACCGATGCGATACGTGTACGTCTCGCCCGGCTGTGCGGTGCGGTCCAGATACGCGAATGAGCCGTCGCCGTCGAACGACGTGTCGATGAGGCGCAGATCGTCCGAACGCGAACCGCGGTACACGTTGACGGCGTCCGCCCCGAGATCCGAGCGGAACGACGCACGCAGCACGACGCCGTCGCGCTGCGAAATCGCGTCGAAGAACGCGATCGCGGTCGCGACCGGCTCGCACTGAATGAACGAGCCGATGCTCGTGAACCAGCGACCGTCCTCCGTGACACCGCCGACCGTGGTCGGCGTGCCGCGCAGTCCGGCGTACTCGTTGTAGACCCACATCGTCGCGTCGTCGACCGGGTCGACCGCCAAGCCCGAGTAATCGCCCCAGCGGCTAGCCGCCGTGAGGCTCGAGCTGAACGTGCGGATGTAATAGTCGGTGCCGGCCACGAGCAGCACGGAGGCGCCGATGGTTCCCGGCGGATCCGAAAGCGCGCGCGTTGCGAAGTACGCGCTCGCGTAAATGCCCGTGTTCGACCCCGAGAAACCGACCGCCATGTTGTCGCACTTGTCGACCATGACCTGCGGAACCCACGTGTGCGTGTTGGCGCCGATGTCTTCGCCGCCGATGTCGCCCTGGTCGGCGAGGCCGAGCGCGGCCAGGTTGACCGTGTCGAAGCGATACCAGTGCGCCGTCGCCTGCGTGCTGTTGACGCCTGCCGGCGGACGCAGCGTGTTGACCGCGTACAGATTGTTGTTCCGCCACACCGCGTTCATGCAGCGCAGCGGAATGGTGGCGATGGTGCGCGCGGTTCCGAGCTGAGACGCCGCGGGCACGTTCGACGGATCGGCCGTCGTGTTGCCCACGACGAGCAACTGCGCGTTGAACGACACCACGCCGGTCGGATTGTCGACGCGGTGAATCATGACCGCTTCGTTCAACCCGTCCGAGTAGCCCGTCGACACCAGGAAGGTACCCACGCCGACCGGCTCCGCGCCGAACATGTGCGTCGGCATCGTCGTGGTCGCGAGCCCGCCGTTGCCCGTCGCGCCGAAGAAGTCGTACACCGCCGACGAGATGCTACCGTCGGGGCCTGCGTAGGTCGGGCCCTTCTGAATGAGCCACAGACGCGGCCCGGCGTACGCGCCCGCGGCGCTGAACATGTTGGTCGTGATGTAGACCGCTTCGTCGTCGACCGCCAGGCCGGGGTAGTCCGCCCAGCGCGCCACGCCGCCGATCGTCAGCGTCGAGTTGATCGCGTGACGCCACCAACCCGCGTTGGGATCCGACGTCTTCGACACCGCGACCAGAATGCGCGACGTCGCCGTGCCGCTCGTACGCTGCAGAGCGATCACGATGAAACGACCGGACACTTGGTCGTAGATGCACTTCGGGTCGAAGATGTTGGTCGGGACGACCGGTGCAATCATGCCCGGCGTTCCCGCGAACAGCGTCTCCAAGCTTTGCTGAACTTGGGGAGCCGCGACCAACGGGCTCTTCAAGCGCCATTCGACGTAGACGTTGCCCGTGTTGAGCACGTGCTCCGGTCCCGTAGCGCAGTACGGATCGGGCGGAATGAAAAGAAAACCGCCGTTGATCACCGGATTGTCGTCGAAGTCGAACGCATCCGCGTACTGGCTCAATCCGGGAGTCAGAGCCGGCCCGAAGATTTTGGTCAGCTCGGGTCCGAGTGGATTTAGAAGGGGTAATGCGAATGTCTCCGGGTCGATCGATGGTGTGGGAGTGATGGAGACGGCCTGCGCGCCCGCCAGTGCGATTGTCGGGACGACAATCAGGAGCAGCGCGAGGCTAAGAAACCAAGAGTATCGCATACGCATGGTAGCGAACCTCCGGTTGGATGTGCACTGCTGGATAGCCCGTGCCCAGGGGATGGACACCGGGCGGGAGTATATCAAAATCGAAATCCAGTTTCATCGGGGTCAGATTGTCGTTGCCGCGCGCGCTCGCGAGGGGCAATCTGTCGACGACAGGAGGTCTAGCCCCATGAGAACCACAGTTGCTCTGCTCGCGATCGTGGCTGCCGCGACGATCGCCCTTGCACAAACCGAAACCACGACCGCCCCGGCCACCGCGACGACATCGGCCGGCGAGGTCAAGCGCGCGCAGTTCTGCAGCGCCGTCACCGAGCGCGAGCCCGCCGACGACTTGTCGACCCTCGCCGCCCCCGCCGACAAGGTGTGCTTCTTCACCGAGCTCATCGGAATGGCGGGTAAGACCGTCACGCACAAGTGGATGCACGACGGCACCGCGATGGGCGAAGTCGCCATCTCGGTGGGCGCGGACCGCTGGCGCTGCTATTCGACCAAGACCCTCGCGGCGACCATGACCGGCACGTGGACGGTGACGGTGGTCGACGACGCCGGCAACACGCTGGCCGAGAAGTCGCTGACGTACACGGCCGCGCCGTAGTCGCGGCTCCAGGGCGCCGGGACGCGGAGAAACGCTAGCCTTTCCGCGCGAATTGCCGGATGATGCCGCCATGGCGTCGCCGCTTAAGCTCATTGCCGTTACCTCCGGCGAGCCCGGAGGCATCGGACCGGAGATCGTCGCGAAGTTGTTCGCGCGCTACCGACCCAGCGACACGACCGCCGTCGTCATCGGATCGCCGACGCTCTTCGAGCGGTGGCGCCGGCGCTATCGCTTCGCCCCGCGCCCCGTCGAATCGATCGACGAAGCGAGTGCGCTCGCTTCGGCGAAGTCGACCAAGTCCCCCCGCGTCCTTCTCCTCGATACCGGCATCCGCGCCGACTACCCGGTCGGCGCCAACAGCGCGGGCGGCGGGCTCCACGCCGGGACGTCGATCCGGATGGCGTGCGAGCTGGCCAAAAATCGGTCAGTGGCCGCGATCGTGACCCCACCGGCTTCGAAGAAGTCGTTGAATCTGGCCCACTTCAACTTCCCCGGGCACACGGAAATGTTGGCCCACTACTTGATGGCTCCGGACTGTCAAATGATGATGGTCCGCGGCGGCCTGCGCGTCGTCCCGTTCACGCGCCACGTCCCCCTCGCGCGCGTGGCCGGCGAAATGAAACCGAACGCGCTGGCGACGTGTATCCGGGTCACGGCCTTGGCGCTCAAGCGCGACTTCAAGATTGCGCGACCGCGCATCGCCGTGGCAGGACTCAATCCGCACGCGGGCGAAGACGGCGTGATGGGCACCGAAGACCGCGACGTGATCAAGCCGGTGGTGGAGCTGCTCCGTGCGGAAGGAATCGACGCGAGCGGCCCCCACCCGGCCGATGCCATGTTCCAATCGGCGCCGCAGGCCGTCGCAGGAAGCGGACGCACGCACGCATACGTCGTCATGTATCACGACCAAGGTCTGGTTCCGTTCAAGATGCTCGCGCAACGGCGCGGCGTGAACGTCACCGTCGGTTTGCCGACGCCGCGCACTTCGGTCGACCACGGCACCGCGTACGACATCGCGGGCCAGGGAGTCGCCGAAGCCGAGTCGCTGCGCGAAGCGTACGCGCTCGCCGAATCATTCGTCACCAAGAGGCGCCCGCGATGACCGAAGAACGCACCGAAACCCGCGAAGACCGCAGCGTCATTGGCGTCTATCACCTCGTGAAGACGTACGGCGACCAGAACGCGCTCGACAACGTCAACTTCTCGATCGCCAACGGCGAGTTCGTATTCCTGGTCGGCCCGAGCGGTTCCGGCAAGAGCACGCTCTTGCGCATGATCTACATGGACGAGTACCCGACCAGCGGGCAAGTCGTGGTGGGTAATTTTGTGTCGACGCGAATGAAGCGGCGCGACATTCCGTATCTGCGCCGGCGCGTCGGCATCGTGTTCCAGGATTACAAGCTGCTCGAAGATCGCACGGTCGCGGAGAACATCGCCATCGGGATGCGCATCACGGGCGCGTCGCCGTTTTCCATCAAGCGGCGGGTGGCGTCGTTGCTGAACGAAATCGGTCTCTACCACAAGCGCGAGGAGCACCCGCAAGTGCTCTCGGGCGGCGAGCAGCAGCGTGTCGCGATTGCGCGCGCGCTCGTCAATCATCCGGCGATTCTCCTGGCTGACGAGCCCACCGGCAACCTCGACCCCGATTCGGCGGAAGACGTGCTGCGTCTCTTGTTCAAGATCAACAACGGCGGCACCGCGGTCTTGATGGCGACGCACGACCACTCGTTCGTGCAGAACTTCGGCCAGCGCATCATTCATTTGCGCGACGGGCAGTTGTTCGAAGACAAGAAGACCGGTCTGGTCGGCAACCTGAGCGACCGCCTGGACGCGCTGCGCATGGAGCGCGATCGCGCGCGCCGCGTCAACGACGCCATCAAACGCCAGCGCGCGAGCTCGCTCGCGCCCACCAAGACGGACTAAGCCATGATGCGCCGCATTCTCTATATCGTCGACGAAGCGCTTCGCACCGTGAAGCGCCACAAAGGCCTCACGTCGATCTCGGTCATCATCATGAGCCTCTCGCTCCTGATGCTGGCCGTGTTCCTGCTCGCGACCGACAACTTGCTCAAGCTCGTGAGCGAGACCCAGGAAGAGATGAAGCTCTACGTCTACCTCGACGAGCGCGCGGGGCAGGATTCCATCGAGCAGCTGTACAAGACCATCCTGTCGCAGCCCGAAGTGACGAGCGTGCAATTCGTGTCGAAGGACGAAGCGCTCGCCGAATTCAAGGAGCAGCTGGGCGAAGACGCCGATCTCCTCTCCGCGCTTCGCACCAATCCGCTGCCCAATTCCTTCTGGGTGGAGCCGCGCGAAGAATTCAAGACGCGCGACGCCATGGTGGGCCTCGCGGAGCGCTTCGGGCAATTGCGCGGCGTCGAAGAGGTGCGCTACGGCAAGGAGTTCCTGGACAAGTTCGACAACATCGTGAAGGGGATCTACACCATCGACATCGTGGTGGGCTTCATCGTCATCCTATCGGCCGTCTTCATCATCGCCAACGCCGTGCGCTTGACCGTCATCAGCCGCCGCAAGACCATCGAGATTCTGAAACTCGTCGGCGCCACCAACCCCTTCATCGTGGCGCCGTTCATCATCGAGGGCGCGTTCCAGGGCGGCGTGGCGGCGGTGCTGTCGCTCGTGCTCCTTCGCATCGTGACCGAAGTGAGCCGCAGCGCGATCCCCGACATCAATTTCTTCTCGCTCGAGAAATCCCTCGTCTACATGCTGACGTGCATCTTGATCGGCGCGCTCGGCAGCTTCATGGCGCTCCGCCGCTACCTCGAGATGCGATGACGCGCGCGTTTCGCTTCGCAGTGCACGCGGCGCTAGTGGCGGCCGTGTTCTCCGCCGTGGTCGCGCTCGCGCAGAACGACGACGAAGTCGACGCCAAGCAGCAGGAGCTCGACCGCATCCGCCGCGAAATCGAAGCGCACCGCGCGCAGACGCAGCAGCTCGGGTCGCAGGAGAAGCAGGTCATGAAGAAGCTCTCCGGCATGGACAAGGACATCGACCTCTCCAAGCGTTATCTGCGCAAGCTCTCCGAGCAAGAGAACGCGATCGATGGGCAGATCGGCGACCTGCGCGTGCAGATCGGCGGGCGCGAAGTCGTGCTGTCGACGCAGGAGCAAGCGCTGGCCGGACGGCTGCGGCAGATGTACAAGCGCGATCCCCAATACACGTGGGAGATTTTCCTCGGCGCGAAGAGCATCGACGACGCCATCGCGCGCTATCAGTTCATGAAACTCATCGCGTCGCAGGACGCCAACCTCATCGACGAGTACCGGGAGAGCAAGCGTTCGCTCGAACGCGAGCAGGCGCGTCTCGCCGAGTCGTTGCAAGAAGTCTCCGAGTTGCGCGAGTCGCGCGCGGCCGAAACCGCGCAGCTCGAACGCACCAAGAAGCAGCGCCAAACCGTGCTGGCCGGAATTCGCACCGAAAAGTCCAAACACGCGAAGGCCATCGAGGACCTCGAAAAGGCGCAAGCCGAGCTGCAAGCGCTCATCGACAGCATCATCCAGCGCGGCACCGCCAGCAAGGACCTGCCCGCGAGCGGCGAATTCGCCGCGCTCAAGGGACGCTTGCTGTGGCCCGTCGCCGGCAAGATCATCCGCGGCTTCGGCAAACACACCCATCCCAAATACGGCACCGTCACCATGAACAACGGCGTCGACATCGAAGCGCCCGCCGGCGCGCCCATCGTCGCCGTCGCCGCCGGCGTCGTGGAATTCGTGGACTGGATCGACGCCTTCGGCAAGTGCGTCATCTTGAATCACGGCGGCGGCTACTACACCCTCTACGCCCACGTCGCCGCCACCATGGTCGCGCAAGGCCAGAAAGTCGGACGCGGCGAAGCCATCGCCGAAGTCGGCGACACCGGCTCCCTCGACGGCTACGTCTGCCACTTCGAAGTCCGCCGTGGCCGCCTCGCCATGAACCCCTCGGAGTGGTTAGGGAAGAAGGCGGGTTTGTAGAGACTCCGCACACAACCGCGGCTGCGCTATACTCCCGCCCATGCCGCCGCGCGCTTCATTAGAACCTCGTCCCATCCCTCCACTCGATCTCGAGCAGCCGCAGGCGTCCGCGTATTTGCGGTCGCTGGAGCGGGGTGCAATTCCGCCGTTGTTGTTCGACGGACCGGAAGGGACGGGGAAGGAGTTTGCGGCGATCGAGTTTGCGCGCTGGTTGCAGTGCGAGAAGGACGAGTTGTGCAAGCTGGATGGGCCGAAGTGCGGGTCGTGTTTGCGTGCGTCGATTCTGGAGCACCCGGGCATCCACCTCATTTATCCGACGCCGACGCAGGGCTCGAACGAAGACGAAGAGGGTGACGTCAACGACGTCGCCAAGATCCTGGAAGAAAAGCGCGCGGATATCTTCAGCTCGCCGAGTTTCTCCAAGAAGACGAGCATTCGCATCGCGCGATCGCGCGCGGTGATTCAGCGCGCGTTCACGAAGCCGTTCGACGCGCGCTACCACGTGTTCATCTTCGTCGACGCGCATGCGTTGCGCGAGGAGGCGCAGAACGCGCTGCTCAAGTTGGTCGAAGAACCGCCGGCGCACGCGGCGATCATCTTCGTCACCCCGAACGCGGAGGCCTTGCTCTACACGATTCGCTCGCGCTGCCAGCGGGTGCGTTTCTTCCCGCTGAAGCGCGTCGTACTGGAAAAGATTCTGACGGGCTACTACGGCGCCGACGCGCAGGCGTCGAAGCGAGCGGCGGCTCTAGCGCAGGGGTCGATCGGGCGCGCGCGGGCGTTATTGGAGAACGCGGACCTCACGGATCGCGACGCGGCGCTGGACTTGGTGGCGGGAATCGCGAAGCACCCGGAGTCGTGGGCGCTGTCGCAGGCGCTGGTGGGGGCGCGCGGGGCGAATCGCGAAAGCGTCGCGCGGGTGCTGGACGAGATGGCGGTGATCTTCCGCGACGCGATGACGGACGACGAAACGCTCTACGTCAACGCGGACGTGGCGAAAAATATCGAGCGCGTGGGCGCGTCGTGGGGCCGCGCGAAGCTGCCGCGCGCGATTGAGTCGGTACTGGAGACGCGCGCGCAGGTCTTTCTCGCCAACGCGAACATCGACGGCGCGCTCGCCGATTTGTTCTTGAAGCTCAAGCGGCTCTGATCAGTGGTGCGGGTGCGTGCCCGCGCTCTTCGCCTTCCGCTCCGAATTCCTCTTCGACCAAATCGACGACACGATGGTGGTGGACAGCACCGCGACCACGAAGGCCAGCGTCCACCCGGTCGGCACCACGTACCATTCGTGGATGATCATCTTGATGCCGACGAAGGCGAGAATCACGGCCAGCCCGTGGTTCAAGTGGTGGAACGCGACGATGAGCTTGCCGAGCGCGGAATACCACGAGCGCAGCCCGAGGATCGCCATCGCGTTCGACGTGTAGACGATGAACGGGTCGGTGGTGATGCCGAGGATGGCGGGGATCGAGTCGAGCGCGAAGACGAGGTCGGTCCAGTCGATCACGAGCAGCACGATGAGCGACGGCGTGATCCACCACCGATTGTTGCGTTTGACGAAGAATTCGCCGTTCTCGTATGAGTTGGAATGCATGAGCGGCTTGAGCCAGCGGAACACGATGTTCTTGCCGGGGTCGACCTGGGTGTCCTTGGACACCGCGAGTTTGACGGACGTGTAGACGAGAAACGCGCCGAGTACGTACGTGAGCCACTCGAAGCGTTCGAGCAGCGTGACGCCGAGCAGGATGAACCCGAGTCGCATCACGAGTGCGGCGATGATGCCCCAGAACAGAATGCGGTGTTCGAATTTCTTCGGCGTGTGGAAATACTGGAAGATGACGTAGAAGACGAAGAGGTTGTCGACGCTGAGCGACTGCTCGACGAGATAGCCGGTGAGGAACAGCACCGCCTTGTGGTGGCCGTCGACGTAGTAGATGCCGGCGCAAAAGAGCAGCGCCATCGACACCCACACCGCGCTCCACATGAGCGCCTTCTTGGTGGTGACCTTTTCGGGGTGCTTGTGGACGACGCCGAGGTCGATCCACAGCGCGAGGCCGATGAAGACGTGAAAGAGAATCCACTGCCACATGATCGACATAGGCGGAAGAGATTAACACCGGCGGCGCGAATCTGGTAGAGTAAACGGCCATGGCCAAGTCGTCGCGCCGCAAGAAGTCCAAAGCCCCGACGCCCAAACCCACTGCATCGCGCAGACCGATGAGTCGCGTGTTTGCGCACCTGCGTCGCTTCGTGATTCGCGGCACGCTGGCGTTGATTCCGATCGCGCTGCCCGCGTTCGCGGTCTACCTGCTGTACAGTTTTATCGACCGGCGTCTGCTCGGCTTGGTGCACAAGACCTTCGGCATCAGTTTTCCGGGACTCGGCATCGTCCTCCTGCTGGTCATTCTGTATTTGTTCGGGCTCATCGTGAGCAATCTGATCGGCAAGCAAGTGCTGCAGGGCGTCGAGAGTCTGATCGAGCGCATCCCGATCATCAACACCGCGTATCGTATCGGCAAACAGTTGTCGGGGACGCTGTCGCTGCCCGAAAAGGAAATCTTCCGCCGGCCCATTCTGGTTCCGTACGCGGCGCCGGGGACGTGGCAGGTGGGATTCGTGACGGGGAGCGTGCGATCCGAGAAAGACGACACCGAGTGGCTCAAGGTCTACGTTCCGACGCCGCCCAATCCGACCTCGGGCTTCGTCTACTTCATGAAGGAAGAAGACACGCGCGACCCCGGGTGGACGGTGGAAGAAGCGATGCAGTGCATTCTCTCGGGCGGGCTCATCGGGCCCGAGAAGATTCTGTAACGCGAGCGAGGTAAGCGATGCGAACAGTCAAGACGGTCTTTATCGTCATGCTCCTGACGTTGTTGATCATCGTGATGGTGCAGAACGCACAGCCGGTGACGTTCAAATTCCTGAATTGGAACTATCGCGTGTCGCAGCTCTTGCTCGTCGTCATCGTGTTCGTTATCGGCTGGCTGATGGGATACGTCGGCGCGAAACTCTCGCGCAAGAAGAAGGACGACCTCGACGCACCCATCACGCCGCGCGCACCGCGCTAGGCGTCGCCCGAGGGTTCCAGCGGCGTCGCCGTCTGCGCCGCGCGCTTCTCCGCTTCGATCTCGCCGTGCAGCGACACCGGCTCGCTCACCTTGCGCAGCCGCAGGTTGAGCATCTCCACCAGCACCGAGAACGCCATCGCGAAGTAGATGTAGCCCTTCGGAATGTGGAAGTGGAACCCTTCGCCCACCAGCGAGACGCCGATCAATATCAGGAAAGAAAGCGCGAGCATGCGAATGGTCGGGTGACGGTCGACGAAGGTGCTGATCGACTTCGCGAACGCCATCATGAAGATCACCGCGATCACAACCGCGGTCACCATGACCGGCAAGTGCTCCGACAACCCGATGGCCGTAATAACCGAGTCGAGCGAGAAGACGATGTCGAGGAGCACGATCTGCACGATCACGAACCCGAAGGTCGCCTTCTTCAAGGACGTCTTGTGCTCCGACTCGTGGCCCTCCAGTTTCTCGTGGATCTCGACGGTGCTCTTCGCCATGAGGAAGAGGCCGCCGGCGATGAGGATGAGGTCGCGGCCGGAGAAGTCGCGGCCCAGCACGCCGAAGAGCGGATTGGTCAGCTTCATCATCCACGTCAGCGAGAACAACAGCGCGACGCGCGTCACCATCGCGATGGCGAGGCCGACGAAGCGCGCGCGGTCCTGCTGGTGCGCCGGGAGCTTCATCGACAGAATGGCGATGAAGATGATGTTGTCGATGCCGAGGACGATTTCGAGCGCGGTCAGGGTCGCGAGCGCCACCCAGACCTGCGGGTCGCTGAGCCAATGCATGCCGATTTGTACTCCTTGGGGTTCCCGCGCTTGCGGGCGCGGAGCCCGAATGCTACATTCTATCGACTTTTTTCGCTAGCGAATCCGGAATGGCTAAGACCTACTATCTGACCACCGCCATCGACTACGTCAACGCGCGCCCGCACCTCGGCACCGCGTACGAGAAGATCGGCGCCGATTGCCTCGCGCGCTACCAGCGCCTCGCGGGCTTCGACACCTATTTCCTGATGGGGACCGACGAGCACTCGACCAACGTCGAACGCGAAGCGCGCAACCTCGGCAAGGATCCGCAAGTCTATACCGACGAGATGGCGGTCACGTTCGAACAGACGTGGAAGGCGCTCCACATCTCGTACGACCAGTTCATTCGCACCACGGATCCCATTCATAAACGCGCGGTCGCGCGCTTGTTCCAGGCCATCCACGAGAAGGGATTCATCTACGAAGGAAAGTACAGCGGGCTCTATTGCGAGGGCTGCGAGGAATTCAAGAACGAGAAGGACCTGATCGACGGCAAGTGTCCGCGCCACGGCACCGTGCCGAAGTTCATCGAAGAGAGCAATTACTTCTTCGCGCTCTCGAAGTTCAGCGACCGCTTGAAGAAGCACATCCTCGCGAACAAGGACTTCATTCGTCCCGAGATTCGCAAGAACGAGATCTTGAACGTGATCGAGTCGGGGTTGGAGGACGTGAGCGTGTCGCGCGCGGGGAAGACGTGGGGAGTGCCCCTCCCCATCGCGCCCGACCAGGTGGTCTACGTCTGGTTCGACGCGCTCATCAATTATATATCCGCAATCGGATACGGGAGCGACGACGCCGCGCACCGCAAACAGTTCGAGAAATACTGGCCGTGCGACGTCCACATCATCGGCAAGGACATCACGCGCTTCCACTGTTTGATTTGGCCAGCGATGCTGATGGCGGCCGGCGTCGAGCTGCCCAAGAGCGTCTTCGGGCACGGTTTCGTCTATAATCGCGGCGAGAAGATGAGCAAGACGCTGGGGAACATCGTCGACCCCATCAACCTGGCGAACTACTTCGGCGCCGACGCGCTGCGCTACCTGTTGCTGCGCGAAATCGCCTTCGACCGCGACGGCGACTTCACGGTCGAATTGTTCGTGACCCGCTACAACGCCGAGCTCGCGAACGAGCTGGGCAACCTGTTCTCGCGCACGCTGTCGATGACGCAGCGCTACTTCGACGGCGCGGTGCCGGCATGGAGCGACGAAGCCGCGCGCGAGGCGAAGCGCCTCACCGCCGGCGTGGTCGACGACTATCGCCGCGAGATGGACGCGCTCGCGTTCGACCGCGCGCTCGCGGCGCTATGGCGCTCGGTGCAGGAAGGAAATCGCTTCGTCGAAGAGCGGAAGCCCTGGGCACAAGCGAAGGCGGGCGACACGCAAGCGCTCGGAGCCACGTTGCGCGCGCTGCTGGAAGTCTTGAGAATGAGCTCGGTGCTGTGCCAGCCGTTCATGCCGGAGAAGGCGAACGAGATGCGCGAGCGACTGGGGTTGTCGGCGGACTTCAACTTGGACGACGTGACCACGCAGGGCGACCCGGCCTGGAAACGCATTGGAGAGGTCGCGCCGGCGGCCGGGTCTGTGTTGTTCCCGCGCATTGAAATCGAATCGGAGAAAACGAAGTAGCATGATCGACTCGCACTGTCATTTGAACCTGCAGCACTTCGAAGACGACCGCGAAGCCGCCATCGCGCGCGCGGTCTCCGACGGCGTGGTGGGGTTTGTCAATATTGGCTACGACCGCGACTCGCTCCGCGAGACGCTCGAGCTGGTGGAGCGCTATCCGTTCGTGTTCGGTGCGGCCGGCGTGCACCCGCACGACGCCGCGTCGCTCGACGACGACCTGGAAGCGCAGGTGCGCCACGCGCTCGACCACCCGCGCGTGGTCGCGGTGGGCGAGATCGGCCTCGACTTCTACCGCAACCTGGCCCCGCGCGAAGTGCAGGTCGAAACGTTCAAGCGCATGATCAAGCTCGCGCGCGAGAAGGACAAACCGATCGTCATTCACTGTCGCGACGCCTTCAACGAAGTGATCGACGTGCTCGAGACCGAAGGCGGGACCTACCGCGGCATCTTCCACGCCTTCTCGGCCGGCGAAGCGGAGGCGCGCAAGGTCTCCGAGCTGGGCTTCCACGTCGGCATCGGCGGCGTGGTCACGTACCGAAACGCGCGCCTGGGCGAAACTGTGGCCGCGATTCCCATCGAACGCATCGTGCTCGAGACGGATTCGCCCTACCTCACGCCGCACCCGTGGCGCGGCAAGCGCAACGAGCCCTCGTTCGTCGCGCACGTCGCGCGCGCGGTGGCGAAGGTGAAGGCGATGACGCCGGCCGACGTCGACCGCGCCACCATGGAGAGCACCTTCGCGGCCCTCGGGCTCACGGCGGCGTCGCTGCCGCGGCCGGTTTACAAGCTGGAGGGCGCGGTTTATATTCAGGCCGCCACAGCCGACCCGTCCGACCTCGACGCCGTAGCGACCGAAGGCGTCGGCGAGGCGATCATCACCGGTTTTTCGGATCCCCTGGAGCGACCCGAGCACGTGCTCGCGATCGCGACGCGCGCGCGCGAGCGCGGCTGGCGCGTGCGGGTCAACACCAACGGCCTCGCCAATCAGGCGGCGGGCCGCGACGTGACCGCGGAGTTGAAGGGCGTCGTCGACGAAGTGAACGTGGTCTTGTTCGGCGCGACGGCGCGTGCGCACGACGAGCTCGCGTACCCCGCGGCCGGCAACGAAGGGTGGACGTCGATGCGCGATTTCGTGCGCTGCGCGGTGGCGTCGGGCATCGAGACGGTGTGCGAGTTCGTCGCGGTTCCCGGCTTCGAAGCCGATCCGTGCCGCGAGTTCGCGCACGAGTTGGGCGCCAAGTACGACATTCGCATGTACCGTTCGTGAGGATGATATGAAGTGTGACCATGCCGACGGGACGCTGGTGGGGACGTGTGCAGTGTGCAGCGATCCCGTGTGCAGCGAGTGCTACTCGCCGCTATTCAACACCGTAATCTGCTCCAACCACGAAGGCCTCGACGACGAGGGCGAGTGGGAGCTGGTGGCGTTGTACGCGACGGAAGGACCCGTCGACAGCGTGCGCTACTTCCTCGACGACCACGGCGTGCAGTCGATCGCGGTGGAAGCCGAAGAAGGCACGGTGGAGCTCTACGTTCCCATCGCCGAAAAGGACGAGGCGTGGGCCGAACTCGACGGCGGCGAGGCCGGCGACGACATGTTGAAGTGCGACGAGGACCGCGTATACTACGCCCGTCAGATCGGCGAATGCCCGATCTGCGGAGGAGGAAGCGAAGCGCGATGAAGATTCTGCTGACGGGTGCGACCGGGTTCGTGGGGTCGGGGGTGCGGCGCGAATTGAAGTCGCTCGGCCACGACGTGCGCGTGCTGGTGCGGTCGCAGAGCACCAACAAGATCGACGCGCGCGAAGGCCTCGACGTCGTCGTGGGCGACGTGCTCGATTCGCAGGCGTGCCTGCGCGCGACCGCCGGCGTCGACGCCGTGGTGCACGTGGTGGGGATCCGTCGCGAGCTTCCGCAGCAAGGCATCACTTACGAAGCGCTCCACACCGAAGCGACCTACGCGGTCATGGACGCCGCGCGGCGCAACGGCGTCGAGCGCGTCGTGCACATGAGCAGCCTCGGCTCGCGCGAAGACGCGCCGTCGGGCTACCACCGCACCAAAGCGGAGGCGGAGAAGATCGTGAAGTCGTCGCCGATGCGCTGGACCATCTTCCGCCCGTCGATCATCTTCGGCCCCGGCGACGAATTCCACCCGCTGGTGGCGGACCTCGTGCATCGCCCCATCGTCCCCGTCATCGACGGCGGCAAGGCGCTGCTCCAGCCCGTCGCGCACCGCAATATCGTGGGTCCGATGGCGCGCGCGCTCACCATGCCGGAGACGCAGCACAAGGTGTTCGAAGTGGGGGGCCCCGAGCGCCTCGCCTTCGTCGACATCATGTACAAGGTCGCCCGCCACTACGGTGTCTGGCCCAACACGCTCGCGGTGTCGTCGCGCTTCGCCAAGCCGATGGTCAAGTTCGCGCAGCGCTTCCGGTCGTTCCCGCTCACCTTGGACGAGCTCTACATGCTGCTCGAGGACAACGTGTGCGACGCGACCGCGTTTACGTCGACCTTCGGGGTCAAGCTGGACAGCTACGAGGACAAGATTCCGTCCCTGCTGCCCCGGATCCAAGAACTGGCGGCCTGAAAGCCGCCTTGACGCCCCCTGGAGAAAGTGGCTATACTAAGCCTCAATCTCGCGCTCGCATCCCAGACGGCGCGACCAGGAGGTCCCTCTCTCTCTTCTGCTATCATCGTTCGTCATCCCCCTGACGACGCGTGTAGTTTGCGCGGAATCAAACGAGTAGTCCTTTGAAAGACGGCCGCTTTCGCCCCAAGAAGCGCTTCGGCCAGAACTTCCTCCACGACCGCGGCACCGCCGCGCGGATCGTCGACGCGGCGCATATTGCCCCCGGCGACGTCGTCGTGGAGCTTGGTCCCGGTCGCGGCGTTCTGACGCGGCTCCTAGTGGAACGCGGCGCGCGCTTGATCGCCCTCGAGCTCGACCGCGGGTTGGTGGAGGAATTGAGCGCGGAGTTCGCGAACCGCCCCGGCGTCGAAATCGTGAACGCGGATTTCACGAAAGTTTCGCTCGCCGGGCTGTTGCGCGAGCGGGGTTTGGAACGATGCGTGCTGATTGGAAACATCCCGTACCACCTGACGAGGGACGTGTTGTTCGACTTTCTCGTGGACGAATTCCATTCCATCGAGCGCGCGGTGATCATGATGCAGCGCGAGGTGGGCGACCGCATCGCGTCGAAGCCGGGCAGCCGCGCGTACGGCATCCCGAGCGTGGTGCTGCAGAGCCTGTACGAGATCGGCGTGGTGGCGAAGGTGGCGGCGGGCGCGTTCTTCCCGCCCCCCAAGGTCGCGTCCATCGTGCTCGCGTTTCGTCCGCTCGCGCAGCCGCTGCTCGCGGGAGACGAAATGCGCCCCTTCATCGCGCTGGTGAAGAACGTGTTCCAGCAGCGACGCAAGACGCTGCACAACACGCTGCGCGCGTTCTACGAGCTGTCGGACGAATCGCTCGCGCGCATCCGCGACGAGACCGGCGTCGACCTCAAGTCGCGCCCCGAGACGTTGTCGAAGGAAGCATTTCTGTCGCTGTCGCGGTCGCTGACCGCGGTGCGCGCGTCCTGAAGAAGGTCGGCGGTGCGCGGTCGTTCGAGCATAGTCACACTGGCGGCGCTGTGGGTGCTCGCGGCCGGGATCGTGCCGACGCGCGCGCGCGCGGAGGAGCAAGCGGCGGCCGATTCGACCTCGACCGGGTCGTCGCTCACCGACATGGCCAAGCAAGCGCAGGCGCCGGTGCAAGGGCAGACCGCGCCGGTGCAGCTCCCCGATTCAACGCAGAACGGCGCCATCGGCATTCGTTTCATGCCGACGTACTTGAACCAAATCACCGGTGACGTGTCGAGCGTCGGTATGAAAAATTCGTTCACCACCAATGTCATGACGCCGTTCGGGTCGACCTTCAACTTTCTCATCTCGACCGACGAGCGCCACTATCGTTTGCAGAACAAGCTCGACGAGAACAAACAGCTCTCCGCGACCATGCTGCACACCTTCAACATTTTCACCAACGGGTCGGCCAGTTTCCTCGACAGCCGCGTGTTCAACCGCTCCATCATTCCCGGCGGCGCGGTGCAGGACTACATCTTGAACGACAAGTCGGTGAATCTGGGCGGGAGCTACGTCCGCGAATACCGCCCCCACTCGCACCTGTGGCGCACCATCAAGCTCGACGCCATCGCGAGCGGCGCGGCCGTGCAGGGCGAGCGCACCTACAAGGATGATCAAACGCTGGCGGCGGGCGGCTTCGGCGGCGTTGCCACCTCGCTCCGCACGCACCGCATCTACGCCAACGCGCGCGGCGGGCACCGCGAGACCTGGGATCGTTCAGAGACCACGCTCGCCGAGTTCGACGGACTCGGCTCCAGCGAAGACTCGCTGTCGACCGGCGTCTCCGCCAACCTCGCCGACAGCATTCGCGTCGACGCGCGCTACGTCTACTACGAAGGCGACCGCACCTGGGCCGACCAAGCGCAAGGCGCGCTCGGCGGACAGCAAGCGGGCGTGCAGTACGTGTTCCAGGAAACCGAGAATCGCAGCTCGCGCGGGCTCGTGCTCTCGCTCGCGGCGCACGTGTGGGACCGCTTCAAGATCAGCGTGACCGGCAACCACGACAGCCAGCTCTACACCTACGCAATCCAACAGACGCGCTACAGCAACACCGTCGGCGACGGCATCCGCGGCGTCGTCAACTACACCGCGCCGTGGAAAACCACCGCGACCGTGACGCTCGAGAACACCAAGACCCTGCGCGACTTCGGCCCACTGTCTGTGTCGAGCTTCAACGACATTCGGAAGAAGGCCAGCATCTCGCTGTCGCACCAATTCAGCCCGACGTTCTCCGCAGACTTGGCCGGATCGACGCAGCTCGCGCGCTCGGAGTATCTAGACCCCGATGAAAATCCTCGTGATCGTGACCAAGTCGATACGAGTGTGAACCTGCGTTTCAATTCGACGCCCTATAAACACTTGACGGCGAACGTCAGCCTTGCCTACTCGGCCTCCGACATCGTGAACATCGATGCCAGTCAGTCAGAGAACAACCGCACTCGAAGTTTGTATGAACTTCGCCCCGGCTTCACATTTGCGGTCAGCGATCGCTTCTCGATTACGCAGCTCTACGGCATTGCGATCGAGTACACCGACTTTACCTATACCGCGGACCAGAATTACCTGGATCGGAACTTGAGCTTCGCAAACAAGTTTGACTTCCGACCAACCAAGAAGGTCGCATTCGTTTTCGACTATGGATTGACACTTCACGATAATGGGTCATATCTACCCGACGCCGTGACGGGGGAAGAAGAACTCTCAGTCCAAGGCGAAGACCGCCGCGATCGCCTTTCGCTCCGCCTCGACTATCGAGTTATTACCCCGATTACTGTATTCGCCGAACAGCGTTATAGCCGCTTTGAAGACAGGTCAGTATTAAGCGATACCGAGACCGTGACCAAGGACGGCCAGATTACCGTGGGATCTCGCGGGAATTACGACTGGGGCGACGGAAAGAGGCTGACGTTCACCCTCGCCCGGGTCAAACGGTTCAGTAGGTTTGGCTCGGAGGATGAAAAGAACTACTGGGACATGCGCTCGGACTTCAACTATCCATTTTGATCGCAATGAAGAACTGGGTCGTCATCGGAGTTGGGCTCTCGATCGCGCTGGCGCTCGCTGGCTGCCTTTTCGATACCCGCGACGCGGAACCGCCGGCGACCGGCGGCTCCGGCTGTGGGGCGACACCGCTCGACGATCCACTCGGCGTGTTCCAAGCCATGACGTGCGCGCTGGAGACTCAGCAAGATGCCGCCTATGAACGTGCGATCAGCTCGCGCTTCGTGTTTTCGCCCACGCAGCAGGATTCTCTGGACCAAACGTTCCAGGGAACCGGGGTTTACGACAATTGGAACAAGACCGTCGAGATGGACGTGTTGGGCTTGATGCTGTCGGACGCGCAGGCGATCGACGTCGAGTTCACCCCCCAAGTGATTCACAACGAAACGACGTTCGTTCGCTATGAAGTCGATTATCGGCTCGCGATTGTGAACGTCGCGACGCCCACCGATACCACAGTGTACGGCGGAGTAGCGTGGTTCGACGTTCGAAATGAAGGGGGCAACTGGCGCCTCACATTTTGGGACGAGCGGGACACCGTCCCCAATCTGTCCACCTGGGGCTACCTCAAGGGAATCTTGAGGTTGCGACTGAACCCGTGAGGGAATCTCAGGAAACTGATTTCCCGGAGTAGAGAAGTCAGATTAACCCATTAGGAATCTTGACCTTATGAGTGTTTTTCGTGTATCATATTGCTTGCTTCAGCGACACATCTCGCGGAAAGGATTTACACCGATGTTGAAGCGCAGTTTTCTCCTCTGCGGGCTTGCCGTTCTGGTCGTAGCCGTATCCTCGTGCATACTGGATCCGGCCCCTGGGGACCCTCCGGTGGATCCACCGAAAAACATCGTTGTTCAGGATCTCACGCAGAAATGGCACGTCCTGAACAATATCGAGTACGCGTACAACAAGTTCAACTCGACCGTGTACAACGACCTGTTGGACGACGAATTTACTTTCTTCTTTGCTAGTGGGGATGTCGGCGGTGGTCTTCCGGTTCAGTGGGGGCGGGCCGACGAGTTCGACGCCGCAGATTGCCTGTTTACCTCGAAGGATGGGGGTCCTGCGGGACCTAACTGCAAGTCGGACCGGCCGGTCTGCCGGTCGATTCGGATGGACCTCATCTATGACAACGTACAGTGGGTGGAGGTAATTCCGGAGCAGTATCCAGACGAGACTTGGTACACGACAACGATCCCATACTCGTTCACGTTCGAGATGGAGCCCGACCAGACGTTTACCAGCGAGCCAAACGCCAAAGCGCAGTTTACGGTACGCAACGTCGGTACTGATACGGCGCCGCATTGGCAGTTGGTCGAGTACCGGGATCTAGCCGGAAATTAGCTTCGAACATCGGAGGCACCGGCGATTCGCCGGTGCCTCTTTTTTCTCACATGAAGCGAATCGTCCTGCTCGCTCTGCTGGCCGCAGCGCTCGCGGTTTCGTGCGAGGAGGACCCGACTGCGCCCCCGCCTCCCGAGCCTCCTTCGCGCATGGCGCTCACGTCGCGTCGCGCGGTGCTAAACAACATTGAGTATGCGTGGAACCAGCGACGGCCCGAGATCATCGACGAGTTGCTCGACGCGAACTTTACCTTCTACTTCGACCCCGTCGACGATGCCGCGGGGCTCCCGACAGAATGGGACCGCGCCGAAGAGTTGGTGACGACGACGGCATTGATGCTGTCGAACATGCAGGCGCCTGGGCCCGCTCCCGTTTGCATGCGTGCTATCGTCGATGTGGACATCGATTCCATTCAATGGACTCAAGTCCCGGTATCGGGTTCTGCCGAAGTGTGGTACACCGCCACGATTTCGTACGTGTTCCAGTTCGGATTTGAGAACGACGCGACGATTATGAGTCCCAATGGTTCCAAGGCCCAATTCACCGTCCGCGAAGTTGGGGGACAGTGGCGATTGGTGGAGTGGCGGGATTTCGCGTACGGCCAACCTCGAGTAGCGAGTGCTAGCGCCGAAGAAAAGTCATGGGGGGAAGTGAAATCGCTCTATGAATAGGATAAGACAGCTTTTGGTGATCGCGTTGCTGTCGCTCGTACTCGTCCCTGCGTGCGAGGACGACCCGGCACGCCCGCAGCCCGCCGAGAACAACGCCGTGCGAATGGCGCTCACGTCGCGTCAAGCGGTGCTGAACAACATCGAGGTTGCTTACAACAAGCGACAAGCGTTGGTCTACGACGAACTCCTGGACGAGCAATTCACGTTCTTCTTCTCCACGGGCGACGTGGGCGGGGGCCTCCCGGTACAGTGGGATCGACTCGATGAGATGAGCGCAACGACGGCGCTGTTCTCGTCGAACAAGCAATCTGTTCCTCCAGCCAATCTCGTCTGTCTCAGGATTGCGCTGGATATCAGTATCGACAACCTGCAATGGGATCCGATCGTTCCCGACCAGTTTCCAACCGAGACGTGGTACTCGGCGACGTGCGTGTATGCCTTCAGGTTCGATTTTGAGGACGACAGGTCGTATTCTAACGAAACTGGAACCAAAGCCCAGTTCGTGGTTCGTAACGTCGGAACGGACGAGAACCCTCAATGGCGATTGGTCGAGATGCGGGATCTGGGCGCCAGCCTCTTGACATCCGCCCTAACGGAAGCCAGCTCCGAATCGAAGTCGTGGGGCGGTATCAAGGCGTTGTATCGTTGACGTGATGAAGCGCGCGTTCGCAATGTCGTTGCTGCTGCTCTGTCTCACCTTTGCGTGCGAGGACGACCCGACGCGCACACAGCCGACCGACAACACGACGCTGTTGCCGCTCACGTCGAAATACGCGGTGCTGAACAATCTCGAGGTGGCGTGGAACAAGCGGACCCCGCAAGCGATCGACGATCTGCTCGACGCCGGCTTCACGTTCGTCTTCCAGGCGGGGGATGTCGGCGGACCGATTCCCTCACAATGGGGGCGGGTTGACGAACTCGCCGCGACGACGGCGTTGCTAAGATCCCACGTGGTTACTCCGCCAGTTGCTCCGGTGTGCACGAAGGTGATCGTCGATCTCGACTTGGGCGATGTGCAGTGGCGGGAATTCCCGGTAGCAACATCGTCGTCCGAGCCGACGGAATTCTGGTACACGACGACGGTGGAGTATTCGTTCCGTTTCGACGTGGAGCCGGGGCTCTCCTATTCTAGCGCGCCCAACAGCAAGGCCCAGTTCACCGTGCGTGAATTCGAAGGCGCGTGGCGGCTGGTGGAGTGGCGGGACCTGGGCGGCAATGTGATGACGATGTCGGGAGCCGCCGTCGAGAGTCCGACCTGGGGTCGGATGAAGTTCATCTACTACTAGTATTCTTGACACTTCCTTTCTCCCATCGATAACCTCCGCGCGGCGATCCCATGCCGCGCAAATCGGATAATTCCTCTCGAGATGAACGCGTGTCCAAGCGCGCGAGGACGTTGGTCGCGCTGTTGGTGGTGGTCGCGCTGGCGGGCGCGGCGGCGACGAAGTTTCTACAGACGACGCGGGGCGCGGTGTTCTTGGTCGACCAGGGAGTCGATAGCGCGCTCCCACGGGTCGAGAACGAGATCGGGGTCGCGCTAAAGGGGGCGCTGGAGGGAGTGGGGTTGCGCCGCGAGCTGCGGGTGCGGAGCGAAGGCGACCCGGCGGTGTGGGACATTCCGTGCGACGAAGGGGTCGACCTACTGTTGGTCAACGTCGCGCTCACGGAAACGGTGCGGTCGCTGGGCGCGGTGGTGCGGAACAGCGAACAGGTCGACGGCGGTCGCACGCTGGACTTTCGCGTGGGCACGCACACGCGCGACACGCACATTCTCACGATTCGCCGGTTGGCCCCGCAGGTGTTGGCGGCGGAACCGCCGGCGTCGAAGGCGCCCAAGCTCGCGATCGTAATCGACGACTTGGGATACGACGACGGCGGCATCGCGCGCGAGATGGTCGACTTGGAAATGCCGCTCACGATTTCGATCTTCCCGGAATTGCGCCACTCCAAAGACGTGCTGCAGCTCGCGAAGAGCCGCGGGCACTGCGTCCTGCTCCACCTCCCGATGGAAGCGCGCGGGCGCTACCCGCAGAACTTGCAGGCGATCACGGTCGCGATGAGCGACGCGGAGATCGGGTCGCTGGTGGGCGAATACATGGAGAGCTTGCCGGGCGTCGACGGGGTCAACAATCACCAGGGCTCGCGCGCGACGGCCGACGCGCGCGTGATGCGCGCGGTGTGCCGCGCGCTGCACGACTACCCGGTCTTCTTCCTCGATTCTTTGACTTCGCCCAAATCGGTCGCCTATAATGTAGCGACGCAAGCGGGCATGCGCGCGGCGGTGAACGGCGGCTTCGTAGACGACAACACCGAGCGCAGCGAAGTGGTCGAAGCGCGTCTGCGCGCGCTGGTGGACAAGGCGAAGCGCACGGGCAGCGCGATCGGCATCGGGCACCCGCACCCGTGGACGCTGGCCGCGCTGCAGAGTTTTCGCGAGTACTTGAAAACGACCGACGTCGAGCTGGTGTCGGTGTGCGATCTCGTCGAATCGGAGAAATGATGGACAAGACGTTGGTTCGCCTGGGAGTCAACATCGACCACGTGGCGACGCTGCGCCAGGTGCGCAAGGCGGTCGAGCCGGATCCGGTCGCGGCGGCGGTGGCGGCGCAGATGGCGGGCGCGGACCAGATCACGGTCCACCTGCGCGAAGACCGGCGCCACATCCAGAACCGCGACGTGCGACTGATTCGCGAAGTGGCGAAGACGGCGCTCAACCTCGAGATGGCGGCGACGACGGAGATGCAGGAGATCGCGCTCGCGCTGCGGCCCGACGCGGTGTGCATCGTCCCCGAGAAGCGCGAAGAGATTACGACCGAAGGCGGGTTGAACCTGGTCGACGCGAGCCCGAGCCTGGGCGAGATGGTGGCGACGCTCAAGGACGCCGACATCGGAGTGACCGCGTTCCTCGACCCGGACCTGAAGCAGGTCCACGAGGCGGCGCGCTTTCGCTTCGACGCGGTGGAGCTGCACACGGGCGCGTACGCCAACGCCCCGCGCGCACGCCGCGACGCCGAGTTGAAGAAGCTCAGGGAAGCCGCCGACGCGATTCGCCACCTGGGCATGCACGTCCACGCCGGCCACGGCTTGGACTACCACAACATCACGGCGCTGCTCACGGTCCCGCACCTGGAAGAGGTCAACATCGGCCATTCCATCGTGGCGCGCGCGGTGATGGTCGGCATGGACCGCGCCGTGCGCGACATGCTCCACCTCCTGGGCCGCATTTAGACCTTCGCGGGCTCGCGCCGATGGTTCCCTCCCCTCGCGTCCTCGCGCGCGAGTTGTTCGGGTACTGCGCGCTGCGGATTGCTCACTCCGGGAACCCTCGGCGCGCGCCCAGACCCCCGAAATTCAAGGGGTTGACGCGCCCGGGGGGTCGTGTATAATCCCCCAATTATTTCCGGCCCAAACGCCCCTCCCGATGAACCCTCGTTAGGAACTACGGGCGCCCATTCTCCGGAACTGTTTCAGAGGTATCGATGAAGATTCGTTGGAAGCTGCTGCTTATTGTCGCCGTGCTGGGTTGGAGCGTGTGGGCGCTGTTCCCGAGCTGGCGTTATTACTCGCTCGCGCCCGACGCGCGCGCCAAGCTGACCAGCGAGCAGCGCGACCACTACACGGCCAACGCGCTCAAGCTGGGCCTCGACCTGCAGGGCGGCGTCCACCTCGTCATGGAAGTCGACGACTCCAAGCTCGACGAGAACGCGCGCCGCGACGTGATGGACCGCGCGATCAAGATCTACCGCAACCGCATCGACCAATTCGGCGTCTCCGAGCCGACCATTCAGCAGCAGGGCGACAAGCGCATCATCGTCGAGCTTCCGGGCTTGGAAGACGTCGAGCGCGCGCACCGCATTCTCGGCCAGACCGCGCAATTGCAATTCCGTTTGGTGCGTGAACCCGACGAGTTGAGCCGCGTGCTGCAGTCGCTCGACCGCAACCTGCGCGGCGTCACCGTCACGGGTTCCATCGTCGACACCACCGGCGTCAAGGCGCCGAGCGACACCACGCACACCGCGTCGTCGTCGCCGAAGTCGCCCACCGGCACCGACGTCGACTCGCTGCTTCCGGCCGTGCCGGGCGGCGAAGAGGGCAACGTACCGCTCCCGAAGGCGTCGGAAGACCGCCCCTTCACGTCCTATTTGCTGACCGTGTTCGACGGCGGCGCCGTCGTCGACGACCGCCAGGTCGAAGTCGTCTCCGCGCTGCTCGCCACCGAACAGGCGCAGCGCGCGATCCCGTCCAACTCGGCGTTCCTGTGGGGACACGAAGCGCGCCCGATGCAGGAAGGCGGCACCGGCCGCATCCTCTATTTGGTGGAGAAGAATCCCACCCTCGATGGCAGCGCGCTCATCGACGCGGTCACGCGTCCCGACCCCGACGACCCCAGCCGCTTGAACGTCGGCTTCCGCTTGAATCGCCAGGGCGCGATCGTGTTCTCGCGCTTCACGGGCGAGAACATCGGGCGTCGCATCGCCATCGTGCTGGACGACAAGGTGCGCTCGGCGCCCGTCGTGCAGAGCAAGATCCCGAGCGGCGAAGGGCGCATCACCGGATTGGACAGCGACGAAGAGGCGGGCGACCTCGCCATCGTGCTGCGAGCGGGCGCGCTGCCGGCGCCGTTCCAGATCGTCGAAGAACGCACCGTCGGTCCGTCGCTCGGCCGCGATTCCGTCGAAGCCGGCACGCGCGCCGCGTTCATCGGCTTCCTGCTCACGCTGGGCTTCATGGTGATGTACTACAAGTGGTCGGGCGCGCTCGCGTGCGCGGCCATGGTGCTGAACCTGGTCATCGAAATGGCGATCCTGGCCAAGCTGCACGCGACGCTGACGCTGCCGGGTGTGGCGGGCTTGATCCTCACCATCGGCATGTCGGTCGACGCCAACGTGCTCATCTTCGAGCGCATCCGCGAAGAACTGCGCCGCGGCAAGACGGTGCGCGCGTCCATCGAAGCCGGCTACGACCGCGCCTTCGCCACCATCTTGGACTCCAACGTGACGACGCTCATTACCGCGTTCGTCCTGTGGCAGTTCGGCTCGGGTCCGGTGCGCGGCTTCGCGACCACCCTCGCCATCGGCATCATCGTCAGCATGTTCACAGCGCTCATGTGCACGCGCGTCGTCTACGATCTGATTACCGCGCGCCGTCACGTCGAGAAGTTGAGCGTCTAGGAGAGGCACATGGAGTTTTTCCGCACACCCAATGTCAACTTCGTCGGCGTCGCGCGCAAGACGCTCATCGGCTCGGGTACCGTGTTGTTAGCGGGCTTGGTTTCGATTCTGATCCAGGGCGGCTTGAAGCAGTCGATCGACTTCGCGGGCGGTGCGCTCGTCGAAGTGCGCACGGAACAGGCGGTACCGCTCCAGGACATTCGCTCCATCGTGACGACGGGCGGATTCGAAAACGCGGAAATCACCGGCCTTGGCGGCGCCAACGACTACCTCATCAAGGTGAAGAGCATCGCCAGGCCCGACAGCACGGCGAAAGCGATCGTGGCCGCGATCCAACAAGGCGTCGGCGACCAGCAGGTCGACCTGCGCCGCGTCGAGACGGTGGGACCGAAGATCGGCGCCGAGCTGCGCCAGACCGGCGTGCAAGCCGTCATTTGGTCGCTGATCGGAATCTTGATCTACGTGGGCTGGCGCTTCGACTTCCGCTTCGCGGTGGCCGCGATTCTCGCCACTCTGCACGACGTGCTGCTCACGTGCACGTTCTTCTCCTTCACCGGCATCGAGATGTCGCTCGGCGTGCTGGCGGCGGTGCTAACCATCGTCGGCTACTCATTGAACGACACCGTCGTGGTGTTCGACCGCGTTCGCGAAAACCTGCGCTTGAAACGCGGCATGGAATTCTCGACGCTCATCAACTCGTCGATCAACGAGACGCTGTCGCGTACCGTCATCACCGGTACCACCACGCTGCTGGTGCTGTTGTGCCTCATCTTCCTCGGCGGCGAAGTGATCCGCGACTTCGCGATCACGCTCTTCGTCGGCATCGTTATCGGGACCTACTCGTCGATCTTCGTGGCCGCGCCCATCGTGCTCGAGTGGCACCGCTGGCGCCCGATGAAGACCAAGTAACCTGTCCCTCTTCGGGGACGACGCTGTCCCGATCCAGCGACACCCACGCTCCCACCCAACCGGCTAAGTGATTGTCCCTGCACGACTAGACGCGGGGCATGGGGATTGCTCTCCTCCGATGATTCGGTTTTGCCATGGAAACCCGCCTTCGAATACTCCTTTGCGGCGGTCTGATCGCGATCACCGCCATCTCGACGCCGGCCGCGGCGAAGAAAAAGACCGCCGACGCGCCCGTGCAGGAGGCGTCGAACGGTAAGGAGCGCGTCGCCGACGATGGACCGATGGACGTCTTCGCGGACATCGAGCGCGGCTGGAACGCCGGCGACGTCGACCCGATTCTGCGGCACTTCGGCAGTCAGAAGGTCGCGATCTCGGTGCAAGGCACGGGGCCGTCCGGTGGCACGTTCTCCCGCAACCAGAGCTATTACCTCCTCAAGGATCTCTTCCGCTACACGCTCACCCGGAAGTTCGAGTTCGTGCAGTACCGCAAGCCGAGCGACGACGGCACCCAGACGTTCGCCGTCGCCGAGCGCCATTACCAAAAGAGCGACGACGGCCGGCTCATCAAGGACAAGGTGTACGTGTCGCTCCACCTCGAACGCGACGGCGAGCAAGAACGCTGGGTAGTCGACGAGATCAAGTCGATCCGCTAGACCTCCCGCGCTCGACCCGCCTTCGAGCGTGGGCTATGCTACGTTCGATGCGACCATCCCGCATACTCGCACTGCTGCCCGCGCTGGCGTTGTTCGGCGCGTGGCTCGCGCTGTTCTTCCGCCACTTCCTCTCGTCGGCGTGGACCGAGCGCGTGCCGATGCCGGTGTTGGCGTCGCTGCTCGCGGTCGCGTTGGCGTCCGCGCTCGTGCGCCGGCGCTCGACGCCGCGCGCGCTGTGGCTCGCGCTCGCGTTGACCGCCGCGTCGTTCGCGCTGTTCGAGATCCGGCTCGGCGACGAATCGCGCGAGCAAGCGGCGTGGCGGCGTGACGCTTCGCGCCACGTGGCGGAAACGCTGGCCGAAGTGGGGCGCGACGTCGCGCGCCTCGAAGAAGCGTCGACCGCGCTGGCGGCGCGCGTGTCGGCCTACGCCGCGGCGGCGCCCGCGCTCGACGACCGCCCGGCCGCCTTCGCGTTGCTCGACTCGCTCGCCGCCGCCGCGTCGCACGACCGCGCGCTCGCGCCCGGCGCCGCGATCGGCTTCCAACTCTTCGACGCCGGCGGCGCGCGCATCGCGTGGTCGGGCTGGCCGCAGACCCTCTCGCCGCTCGACCAGTTGTTCGCGAAGAGCGGCGTCGAGCTGTTCTACACGCGCAGCGTGTCGCTCTACCAGATTCTGTCGCACGTGGCGCCGCTCGCGGGGGCGGACGGGAAGCCCGTCGGTACGCTCCTCATCGACATGCCGCTCGAGGTCGACTATCGCGTCAACAACCGCTTCTTGAAGAGCAGCAGCCTCGCCGACCGATTCGCGAGCGCGTCGGTGGCGCGCGTGAGCTTTGACTACTTTCCCGCCACCGGCAACTTGCCCGACCGCCTCGACCGTTTTCGCACCCAGCGCGACCAAGTGCGCGCCAAGCGCGAGCGCATGCTGGCCGCGGCCAAGGAGCGCGCGCCCGCTCCCGCCGACACCGCGCAGGGCGCCGTCGTGCGTTCGCGCGGCGACTCGGTGATGACGTACTTCGCGTTCCCGTCCAACGTGGAGACCGAGGGCGAGATCGCGGGCGACGACAACTCCGGGCTGCAGGGCCGCGTCATGATTCGCAGCCGCGTCGGCAATCCCTTGCTCAACGCGACCGCGGTGAGCCACCCCTTCGCGCACTTCGCGGCGCTGCGCGGCGCGCGCCACGGCCTGTGGGCGAAGGTGCTCGCGCTGGCCGCCCTCTTCACGCTGTTCGCGCTGGCGACGCGCCGCGTCCCGCGCGACGCCGTCGCGCGCCACGTGCTCGCTCGCGCGTCGCTCTTCGCCGCCTTCATGGTGATCCTGCGCTACGCGCTGCTCTCGTTCGACTCGGCGGCGGCGCGCAGCCGCCTCTTCGACCCGTCCGTGTTCGCGACGCCGACGCTCGGCGGACTCATGCGCAGCGCCTTCGACCTGGCGCTGACGGGTGCGTTCTTCGTGGCGACTCTCTACGGGCTCGTGCGCATCGTGCGCGCGGGGGGCGAAAGCGTGCGGACGCGCGGCGGCGCGCGCCCCGCGTGGATGCTCGCCGCGACGGCGGCGTTCGTGGCGGGCGTCGCCTTCGGCGTGTGCGAGCTCGCGCGCCGGCTCACCAACACCGTGGTGGTGAACGCCAACCCGCGCCTGCTCGGCGAGACCATGGCGCTCACCGACGTCGGCGTGGTCGCACTCCACGTCGGCATCTTCCTCATCGTCACCGGCATTCTGCTCGCGGGCATGTTCGCGTTGTGGGGCGCGTTTCGGTGGACGCGCGAATCGCGGCCGGGGCTCGCGTGCGCGCTCGGCTTCGCGGCCGTGGCCGTCGTCGGCGCCGCGCTGGGGCGCTGGGACGCGCTCGTCATCGCGGCGCTGGTGCTCGCGTTCGTCGCCTTTGCGCCGCGCGTCGCGCACCGCGAAGACTTGGTGTCGGTCGGCATCGCCGCCTTCGGGCTCGTCATCGTGTCGTCGGCGACCGCGTACGTCTACTTGAGCCGCGACTACGACGAATTGCGCAAGGGCTTCGTGCTGGAGAAATCGCGCGAAGTGATCGACCCCGCCGACAACTGGAAGGTCGTCATTCTGGAAGACGTGCTGGGCGACTACGCCAATCGCCACGAGATTCGGCAGGCGCTGCGCATGCGCGGCGCGCCCGGCGTCGAACGCCTCGCGTTCGACCTGTGGGCCGACAGCCCGCTGAGCCTGCTCGGCTACTCGTGCGCGATCCACGTGGTGACGCCGTCGGACAGCGCGATCAGCGAGTTCTCCGTCGACATGCCGTACCGCGTGCGTATCGACGAAGGCGGCGAGCGCACCGAGACGCCGGACCGCAACCAATGGGCGGTGCTCGACCTCACGCGCTCGACGCCGCAGGGCGACGTGCGCTTCTACCGCGGCGTCCTCAACGTCGACGAGAGCGACTTGTACGAAAGCTCCGACGTGCCGCGCATCCTCGGCAAGGTCATCGTCGACGTGCCGTTCTTCTTCGAGAGCCTGGAGCTCGCGGCGCGCACGGGACCGCGCACGCCCGAAGTGCTGCGCAACGTGCAGGAGGGAAGTGTCGCGCCGCGCGTCGAAGAGCCGGAGGCGCTCCTCCTCGCGCGCGTCGGCCGCGACCGCCGCGTCACCGAGTCGTCGTCGGAGTTGCTCGCGGTCGGGAGCCGCATCCCGGAGGAGACCATGGCGCGCGCGGTCGCGCAATCCTGGCCGGTGCTGCGATCCGGCGCGCGCTCGTACCGCGTCGTCGCGCTCGCCACGCCGGACCCGCAGCAGACGCTGCTCGCCGGCTTCGCGGTGCCGTCGCCGCCGCGACACCTGCTGCGCTGGTCGACGCTGCTCTCGTTGTACCTCTTCTTTACACTCGTGATCCTGGTCGCGGTGGTGGCCCTCGGCGCGGTGCCGCGCCTGCGCGAAGCGCTGCCGACCTTGACGCCGGGCCGCCGGCTCGGATTCCAGCAGAAGCTCTTGGCGTCGTTCCTGGTCGTAGCACTCGTCCCCGCGGTGATCCTCGGCTTGTTCTCGGTCGACTTCATCAAGGAGCGCTTCGTCGAAGAGAACCGCGACGAAGCGTCGGTGAAGGCGTTCAGCGCGCGCAAGGCGCTGGTCAATCTGCTCCACGGCGAATTGCAGTTCTTCTTGAGCCGCTCCGACGTCGACGCGTTGATCCTCCCCGGCTCGCCGCCGGTGCGCAACTTGGGCGGCGGGCGCGTCGCGGTGCTCCTCGACGACGCAAGCGTGGCGGACTCCGCGCCCAACCTCGCCGTCGCGGGCTCGATCGAGCAGGCGTCGTCGGAGGACTTGATGGTGGCGCGCGTCGACGGCGTCGACTACATCGGCGTGTTCAGCGCGCCGTTGCACATGACCGGCGACGGGTGGCGCGGGAGCTACTACTTCTACTACGCGCGCGCGATCGACGAGGCGCTCCTGTCCGAGATCGCGGAGCAAGTGGGCGCCGACGTCAATATTTACGCCGACGGCGCGCTGGTGGCGTCGAGCCGCGCGGGGCTCTTGGCGGGCGGATTCATCAGCGCGTCGATGAACGCGGACGCGTTCGTCGAAGTGTCGCTGCTCGGTTCCGACCGCGCGCTCGTGACCGAACGCGCGGGGAGCTACGACTTCCAGGTCGCCTACCTCCCGCTCGACCGCTGGGCGAGCGGCGTCGCCGAAGGCGGCGCGCCCGCTGCGTGGGAAAAAGCGCCGACACGCGCCGCACTCGCGGTGCCGCTGCTCTTCCGACCGGAATCCTATTCAATGGAAATCCAGCGTGCGACCTCGGTCGTGCTGGGCGTGTTCGCGCTCTTGCTCGCGGCCACCATCGCGCTCGGTTTGGTGGTGGCGCGCGGCGTGTTCGAACCGCTGCGCGAGTTGGTCGCGGGAACGCGCCGCATCAGCCGCGGCGATTTCAATGTGCGCCTGCGCGAGAAGCGCTCCGACGAAATCGGTCTGGTGGCGAGCGCATTCAACGAGATGACCGAGCGCATCGCGGAGTCGCAGCGCGCGCTGGAAGAGCGGCGTCGCTACTTGGAAGCGATCCTCGCCAACATCGGCGCCGGCGTCGCCAGCACCGACGCGAGCGGGCGCGTACGCACCGTCAACGCCGCCGCCGAGCGCATCACCGGAATATCCGCCGCGGATGCGGCGGAACGAACCGCCGGCGAGCTGGCGGCGAAGTCGTCCATCTTCGAATTGCTCGCGCCCGCACACGACGCCGACGTCTTCGACTCCGGTGAAGTGGAAGTCGTCCACGACGGCAAGCCCGCCACCGTGAAGTTCATGCGCGCGCGCCTCGAGACCGAAGGACGTTACTTCGGAACCGTGCTCGTGTTCGAAGACGTCACCGA